>JAFOEH010000238.1 GCA_017380275.1 Alistipes sp. | reverse complement strand
GTTTCATACGATTTCGTTTTATTTGGTTGGTTACTAAAAGAAAGTTTGTTACTTTTGTAAAGCAAAGATAATATCTCGTCTCGTTCCGCGCAATAGGGCACTTTTTAGTGCGGTAGTTACCTGCGGGTAACCATTGCTGAGCGAGAGCCGATTGCAAAACCAAAAAACTGAAAAAAATATGAAAAAAGAGGATTTCTGTCCCATCCGCGACATTCTCGACCAGACCGCCGACAAGTGGTCGCTGCTCGTGCTTTATCCGCTGCGCCACAACCAGATGCAACGCTTCTCGGAGCTGCAGCGTGCCATCCCCGACATCTCGCAGAAGATGCTCACGCAGACGCTTCGCCGACTGGAGGATATGTCGCTCATCTCGCGCGTTGCCTACCCCGAGGTGCCGCCCCGCGTGGAGTATCGCCTCACGGAGCTGGGCCACTCGTTTATGGACAACATCGAGCCGCTCGTTAGGTGGGCCATCGAGAACCGCGACCGCTGTTTGGGTTAAACTCTTTAGAGTTTAGGCTCGAAACGGAGAAAACTTTGTATCTTTGTGCAAAATCGAATTAAAATGGCAAGACGTAAAAAACAGAATTATCCCCTCATCGAGGCGTTGGAGATCACAACCCTCGCCGCCGAGGGCAAGGCTATGGGCCGCTATAACGATCAGGTGGTCTTCGTACCGATGACCGTGCCGGGCGATGTGGTGGATGTACAGATACGCAACAAGCGCCGCCGCTTTATGGAGGGCGTGGTGGTCAATTATGTTAAGCGCTCGCCACTGCGCGAGGAGCCCTTCTGCGAGCATTTCGGCGTGTGTGGCGGCTGCAAGTGGCAGAATCTGCCCTACGCGGAGCAGCTGCGCTTCAAGACTGAGCAGGTTAAGGATCAGCTCACGCGCATCGGCAAGATTGCTCTTCCCGAGGTGCAGCCCTGCTTAGGTTCGGCCAAGCAGATCTTCTACCGCAACAAATTGGAGTTCACCTTTGCCGACAAGCGCTGGCTCACCTACGAGGAGATCGCTGCCGGTGGCGACATCGAGCGCGAGCCCGCACTCGGATTCCACATCCCCAACTGCTTCGACAAGGTGCTCAACATCGACAAGTGCTACCTTCAGGCCGAGCCCTCGAACTCAATACGCGACGCCGTGAAGCGTTTCTGCATCGAGCAGGGCTACTCGTTCCACAACTGCCGCGAGCACGCGGGACTGATGCGCAACATCATCATCCGCACCGCCTCGACGGGCGAGGTGATGGTGATCGTCATTTTCAACGAGGCCGATATGGAGCGCATCACCGCGCTGATGGAGATGCTCAAGGCGCAGTTCCCTGAGATTACATCGCTCTTCTACGTCGTCAACACCAAGTGGAACGACTCGGTGGGCGATCTGGAGCACATCTGCTATGCGGGCAAGGACCACATCATCGAGCAGATGGAGGGCCTGCAGTTCAAGGTTGGCCCCAAGTCCTTCTACCAGACCAACTCGGAGCAGGCCTACGAGCTCTACAAAGTGGCACGCGAATTCGCTGACCTGAAGGGCGACGAGGTGCTCTACGACCTCTACACGGGTACGGGAACCATCGCCAACTTCTGTGCCCGCCGCGCGAAGAAGGTTGTGGGTGTGGAGTATGTCCCCGAGGCGATTGAGGATGCGAAGGTCAATTCGGCTCTGAACGGCATCGAGAACACGTCGTTCTACGCGGGCGATATGAAGGATGTCTTGTCGGACGACTTCGTGGCGCGCAACGGCCACCCCGACGTCGTGATCTTGGATCCGCCGCGTGCGGGTGTCGATGAGCGCGTGATCGATGTTATCCTGCGTGCCGCACCCGAGCGAATCGTATATGTGAGCTGCAACCCCGCCACGCAAGCGCGCGACCTGCAGCTGATGGATGGGATGTATCGCGTAGTGGCTGTGCAGCCCGTAGATATGTTCCCCCATACGCATCACGTTGAGAATGTGGTAAAGCTCGTGAAACGGGCGTAACGCCCGTTCTGCAACCTCCTGCTACTCCTGCTTTCGAGCGTTGTGGGCGGCAGATGGAGCTACAAAAAATAAAAAACACCCGTTACGGGTGCAAGGATTTTGTGAATAGAGCGTTTTATAGGTAAAAACCCCTTAAAACAGAACGCTATGAAAAAGATTTTTATTGGAGCGATAGCTACGCTGGCCCTCGCACTTACGTTGAATACCCGCCCCGCACAGGCGCAGACACAGACACAGCAGATCATCCCCACCGTCTCGGTCAATGGCTCTGCCGAGGTGAAGGTTACGCCCGACGTAATCTACCTCTCGATACGCCTCGACGAGAGCGACACCAAGGGTCGTCTGCCCATCGAGGAGCAGCGTCAGAAGATGTTCACGGCACTCAAGCGTGCCGATGTGGATGCCGAGAAGCAACTCTCGGTGCAGGGTATGTCGAGCGAGTTTTTCCGTCGCCGTCAGTCGCTTCTGGCTACGCAGTATGAGCTGAGGCTTGAGTCGGCTGCGGCCGTTCGCAAGGTCTTTGACGAGCTGGACAAGGCGGGCATAACGAATGTGAATGTCACACGCACCACCTACTCCGATATGGAGTCGCTGCGCTCCGAGGCCCGCACGAAGGCTATGCAGAATGCGCAGCAGCGTGCCCGCGAGCTGGCCGAGGCTGTGGGGCAGAAGATTGGTGCCTGCTACGAGATTAACGACTACACCACCACGACCGAGACCGTCTATGGCAAGCGCCTGATGATGAGCAACGCCGCGATGATGGACTCGGCCGCAGCGGAGGCCGAGCCGAATGTCGAGTTCGAGCAGATTAAGGCTCAATCTACACCTACAGGGATGTGGATATTCACTACTACGATGAAATACCCCTTTCACCTCCTTTCTATAAGTACACACTTTCCGAAGGAGAAACCACAGGCTACTTCAATTACACAGAAGG
>JAFOEH010000237.1 GCA_017380275.1 Alistipes sp. | reverse complement strand
TAACGGCCCGCCATAAAAGAGATATTGGATGCCTCGGCTAAGGCATCCAACACTCTGAATCCAATGTTGTGTCGGGTATCGGCATACTCTGCGCCGATGTTACCCAATCCAACAACGAGATATTTCATCTCCTAAGCGAATTACTACTGCTGGCTTGCAGCGCGTGATGCACGAGTTACACGAACAGCACAAACTGCGGTGGTTGCAGGAGTAACGAACTGAAGACCCTCGAACTGAAGATCGCCTACGAAGATGGTCTGACCAACCTTCAAAGGAGTTACGTCAACAACGATCTCGTCGGGCAACTGATCAACCATAGCCTTAACGGTGAGCTTACGAGCTGAGAGAGCCAACTTACCGCCGACCTTAACACCCTCAGCGTTACCGGTCAAACGTACGGGGATAGCGATAGCTACGGGCTTACCCTCCTGGATGCGGTAGAAGTCGATGTGGAGGATCTGCTCGCGTACGGGGTGGAACTGTACCTCGCGCATAACAGCCTTCTCTACCTTACCGTCGATCTCGATCTCAACGATGTAAGAGTTGGGGGTGTAAATCAAGGGCTTTACAGCCTTGGTGTCAACGGTGAAAGCAACCTCCTCGCCACCACCATACATAATGCAAGGGATCTGACCCTCACGACGGAAAGCCTTAGCAGCCTTCTTACCGAAATCGGCACGCTTAGTTGCCTTAATCTCAAGTGTTTTCATTGTTTGTTGTGTGTTAAAAGTTATTACCTACGGCATTACTCAATCCGCTCGACAATCGTCAGCCATTTGCTACAAGCGCACCCCAGCTTTCACCACAAGCGCACCCCGGTTTTCACCATAAGCACGGCCCCTGAAGGCGGCGGATCCCATTATGCCTGAAATCGGGGGACAAAGATAGCTGATAGGAGAATAAAAACAAAATTTTCTGCGCTGTTTTTGAGCAAGATAGAAAGAAAAAAGCCTATCCGCCAATGGCAAATAGACTTTTCTACTTTTTATTTGTTTCGGTCGCCGACGCGACGGAGATATTATTTTCAGCCCCACGGCCGATGATTCCACCTACTTACACACTATAAAAATTGTATAACAAGAGGGATTTTAAGGCTTGCGAAGACTGAGAAACCGGAGCATACTAAAACGTATGTGAGGATTTCGAAGCCGAGCGTAACGCAAAAATCACCTTGTTAGACAATTTTTAGAACATCATAATGTTAAGGCCGACCTGTATTCCGTGCATATACTGATGGTAGGTCACAGCCGAGGCAGGCACATCGTAAGTTCCCGAAGCATTCACCTTGGGGCGGTTAAGGCTCATACGATAACCAGCATAGAGATCCATACGCAACGAACCAGCCATCAACAGACGGATACCGCCTCCCGCTGCGGCCAACGCGCCAATGGTTTTGTACTTGCCGCTGGTATTGAACTGCGGACCTAAGTTCAGATAGTTGAACCAACGCACTCGGTGGGGGTGCTTCTCCTTGCCGTAGTACCACTTGAAGGCACCGTAGGCAGGGATGATATGGTTGCCATTGGAGAAGCTGTAACCAGCCTCGATGCCCGCTACGAAGTTGTTGCTCACGCGATAGCCTACGCCGAGCGTGGTGGTTGCGGCAGGCAGCTTGGGCTTCTGATCGTAGGTAACTGAGGCATCGTCGTTTTCCAGATTGATGTAGTTCTGCACACCCAGATTCATATCAAACGACGCACCGAGCGTTACGGTGAACTTACGCTCCGAGCGGAAGTGCTCATACTCGCGCGCCTCCTTCTGCTTCTTGTATCGGGGGATGTAGTAGCGCTGGGCCTGCACCGTCGAGCAGCACACTACGGCCAACACCAAGAGGATCAAATACTTTTTCATCTGCATTGTTTTTATTCTCCGACTCCGTCGGTCCATATTCTTTCTCCGCGGCACACGCGCCACGGGACTATAATCAATAACGGCTTCTGTGGGATTTTATTGCTTTTGCGACTACTTTATGCCGCGAACGTGCTTCTCCCACTCCCACGCCGAACGCAAAGTCTCGTCGAGCGTACGCTCGGCACGCCAGCCCAGCTCCTCGTTGGCAAGTTTGGTGTCGGCCCAGATGGCAACAACATCGCCAGCACGACGGGGTGCGATCTTGTGGTTTACCTTAACATCATTAACACGCTCGAAACCGCGCAACAGCTCCAGCACCGACACGCCATTACCCGTGCCGACGTTGAACACCTCGTACGACTGCTTGTTCTTGCCCTCGACCATACGGGTGATGGCCACAACGTGAGCCTTCGCAAGATCCACCACGTCGATGTAGTCGCGCAGGCACGAGCCATCGGGCGTGGGATAGTCATCGCCAAAGACGCTTAGGCACTCACGAACGCCAGCCGCGGTCTGCGTGATGAAGGGGACAAGGTTCTGCGGCACACCGCGCGGCAGCTCACCGATGAGGGCCGAGGGGTGGGCTCCGATGGGGTTGAAGTAGCGCAGCGAGATACCACGCAGGCCCTCGTATGCCGTAGCCACGTCGCGCAGGATATCCTCACATATCTGCTTGGTGTTGCCGTACGATGAGGTGGCGGGCTTGCGGGGTGTGAGCTCCGTCACGGGCAGCTCGTCGGCCTCGCCATAGACGGTTGCCGATGATGAAAAGACGATATTGTGGCGACCGTACTCGCGCATCAGCTCCACAACGTTCATAAACGAGGTGAGGTTGTTGCGGTAGTACTTCATAGGGTCAATGACCGACTCACCCACAGCCTTGTAAGCGGCAAAGTGAATCACCGAGTCGAAATTGTACTGCTCGAATAGGCGCGCAAAAGCCTCCTTATCGCAGCAATCGACCTCAACGAAGGGGACATCGACGCCCGTAATCTGGCGCACGCCCTCCACACCGCTCATATCGGCGTTAGAGAGGTTGTCGGCGATGACTACATCGTAGCCCGCAGCGATCAACTCAACGGTTGTGTGGCAGCCGATATATCCGGCACCACCCGAAACCAATACCATCTGTTTCATATCAAGAGTGTTTTAATCGTGCAAATATACGCATAAAAACCGAAAGAAAAATAAAAAAGGGCACTAACCTTTCGAGTTAGCACCCTTAGTCTTTAGAACGTGAGTTCAACCTCGGGATGTGAATCCTTGCCCGACCACATATTCTCAACCTTCACAACGAGCTTGCCATCCTTGGCAACGGTGGTTTGAACCGAGCTGAAGGCTTTGAGTGTGGTGATGTTGCCACCACCGATACGGAATGTGTAGGGGATTGAGCTGGTGTTGGTCAGGCGAACGGTGCGGTTGCCGTTCGAGGGGTTGGTATAGACAACCTTCGTAGCAATAGAGGCCTTGAAGAAGGCCTTGAGCAACGACTCCTCGCCAGCGATTGTGCCAAACGAGTAGGCCAACGTGCGACGGGCCTTGAGAGCCTCCTTCAACGACTCCAAAGAGTTATCCTTCGCCAGGATGAAGGTCATATTGCGCATCACTGCGCCCTCGGTTGTAACGAAATACTCCTCAGCCGAAGAGCCGTTAATATCGGTGTTCGATGCGATAAATACACCCTGCTCGAGTGCATAGTCGATAACACGGGGATAGAACTCGCCACCGTTCATAACCTCAACACCGTCGATGAGCTTCTCGGCATAAGCCTTTCGCTCGGGCTCCGACATATCGAGATTCTTACGACGCCAACCCGGGTGGTTGTTCATCACCAGAGCGCCCTGCGCGCGAGCGTTGCGGAACGCCTGCATAGGATCGCTATCGTGGATCGTGTTGTTATCCTTGGTAAAGAGAGCATTGAAGTGACCAATGGTCTCGGGCGTGCGGGTAATCTCAATACCGGGGATGATGGTGAGTCCGTAACCCTTGGCAGCAGCCTCAGCCAGACGTACGGGATAGTTCAAATCAGACTTGATACCGTCCTTGTCGGTCTTACCCGTACCGATGATATTGGTGTTGGTAGCCTTTGTACCTTCGGGAAGAAGATCATTCAAGAAATTAACCATCTTCTGCTCGTAGGGGCGATACTCCAGGTGCTCGGTGATAGCCAGCACATCCAGACCCTCCAACCAAGCCTCCTCAACACGGAACTCGGGCGTAACGCTACCGTCCGAGAAGATCGAGTGGGTGTGCAGGTCGGCCTTATAGACCGTGAATCCATTCACCTCGGGGAGGATAATCTCGCGACGCTGACGCGACTGCTGGTTGTGGTGACGCAACATATCAACATTAGCATTGTCCTGATAATGACTCTGGGCAGATGCTGCAGATGCCATAAGCAGAGCAGCGAAGAAAAGAAGTTTTTTCATATTGTTTAGGTTTTAAGGTTTTACTCTTCGATTGCGATGTTGTCGATGGCAAAGTACTTGGGCGTGGTCATACCCCACTCCGTCTCAGGGCCACCCTTGATGTTAAATCGCACCTTGGCCACTCGGCCCAGCCCGCTCAAATCCCACTCAGTCCACTCGGTGAGGTAGCTACCCTTGCGAGCCAACACCATCGACACGGTGGCGGTCTCCGCGCCTGCCGAGTCATAACCCGTGGCGAAGATCTCCATCACATCACCATCGGCCAGCGGCGCCGAGAAGGTGTTTCCGTTCTGGACGATATTCAGGAAGTAGGTCGTGGAATTTACCTCGCAGCCCAGCACCTTGCGCTCCCGGCCGTCGGCAAAGAACATCTCGGCACGCTTGTCGCCATTCGATTGATCGTTGTAGTTGTCCAAAACAATCAGGAAGTTATCCGAGCCATCGGCTCCGCCACCCTGCGTTGGGGATGTGGATGCAGAGTTATAGACGTAGAGATCCTTCGAGTAGTCGCCATAAGTGGTAATGTCGCTTGAATTATAAGAGGATACAAGTATACCGCTCTGGATGTAGGCACCGTAGGTGTAATCGACAAGCGCTCGCGACGAGAGCGAACTCTTCTCATCGCGCCACGCATAACCCTCGGCCGCCACAACCGACGAGTATGGCTCGCCATAGGTCGAGGCCGAGAGTGCCATCCACTCCGGGCCCTCGAAATTGATCACATAGCGGGGACGGCTGTCGTCCTTATCCGAGCACGAGGCAAGCGCAAAGAGCGCAAAACAGAGTATCGAAGGGAAGAAATGTTTCATCGTTGGTAAGTTTTATAACGTAAAGGTAGTCTATTTTCTGCGGCTTTCAAAAAAAGTTGCCCGCGTGCGACGATATTTTTCGCTTTTTTTGTAGTTTTATAGCCATAAAACACGACTAAAGAGATAGAAAATAAATTTTCATCGCAATGGAACTTCTCAAGATTGAAAACGTAACCAAGCGTTACTCTGGCCACACGGCTCTGAGCGACGTCTCGCTCACTGTTCCGCGCGGCTCGATATACGGACTGCTCGGCCCCAACGGTGCGGGTAAAACAACGCTCATCCGCGTGATCAACCGTATGACGCTGCCCGACGGCGGCCGCGTGATCTTCGACGGACACGAGATCACCGACCAAGATATATACCAGATCGGCTACCTGCCCGAGGAGCGCGGTCTTTACAAGAAGATGAAGGTGGGCGAGCAGGCCATCTTCTTCGCCCGTCTGAAAGGCCTCTCACGCCGTGAGGCCATCGTCCGCCTCAAGGAGTGGTTCATCCGCCTCGGTATTGAGAGCTGGTGGAACCGCAAGGTGGAGGATCTGTCGAAGGGTATGGCGCAGAAGGTGCAGTTCATCACCACCGTTCTGCACGAGCCCAAGCTGCTGATCTTCGACGAGCCCTTCTCAGGCTTCGACCCCATCAACGCCAACATCCTCAAGCAGGAGATTCTGCGTCTGCGCGATCAGGGTGCGACGGTGATTTTCTCGACACACAATATGTCGAGCGTAGAGGAGATTTGCGACCATATCACGCTGATCAACAAGTCGCGCAACATCCTCTCAGGCTCGGTCGATGAGGTGCGTATGCGCTTCGGCGAGAATGTCTTCGAGGTGATGTATGGCGGCGAGGTTACGGCTTTCGAGAGCGCTATGTTGCCTTTGGCCGATATGCTCTCAACGACCGAGGTGGCCGACACACCCTACCACTGCACGCGTCTCAAGCTGAAGAGCCCGTCGGTGAGGGAGAGTATCGCCGTGGCGAACGAGGCTGTTGAGCTGCGTTCGTTCCGTGAGGTGATACCGAGTATGAACGATATTTTCATTCGCGCCGTAGAAGGGACGTTGTAGAATTCAAAATTCATAATGTAGAATTAGGAGTATGAATAAGATAGGAATCATAATCGCTCGTGAGTTCAACGAGCGAGTTCGCAAAAAGTCGTTTATCATCACCACCATCCTTATGCCCCTGCTGATGCTGGGTCTGATGGCGGCACCCACGCTGATGATGGTCTTCGCCAAGGGCGAGCAGAAGACGCTGCTGGTGATTGACGAGAGTGGCGTTGTAGCGCCCGAGCTGGAGGGTAACGACGAGGTGGTGTTCGAGAACTTCACTGGCACGCTCGATGAGGCTCGCCAGAATGAGGAGGTCTTCGGAACGCTCTGGATCGGAAAGGACGTTGTCGAGAAGCCCTCATCGGTAAGACTTTACACCAACTCCTCATCGTCGATGTCGCTCGAGGAGGCTATCGCCGCACAGATCGAGGATGTGGTGGAGGCCAAGCGTCTGGATATGTACAACATCGAGGGCTTGAAGGATATTATGGACAACCTGCAGGCTTCGGTCTCGATGACAACCTACCGCAACGACCTCGCCTCGGAGGGAGAGGCCGAGGAGGCCACGTCGTCGATGGTAGCCTACCTGCTCGGCCTGGTGCTGGGTATGATGCTCTATATGTTCCTTATTATATATGGCTCAATGGTGATGACCTCCGTGATCGAGGAGAAGGGCTCGCGCGTGCTGGATGTGCTGGTATCGAGCGTCAACCCCTTCCAGCTGATGCTGGGTAAGATCCTGGGCGTGGCGTCGGTGGCCGTAACGCAGATCGCCATCTGGGGCGTACTGATCTGCGGATTGGGCGCTACGGTGCTGCCCGCACTAATGCCCGCCGATGTGATGCAGGCCGTCGAGGCTGTCCAGGCAGGTCAGATGACCGCACTTGATGCCGAGCTCGATGCCGATATGCTCTCGGCTCTGTCGATTGCTACCGATGTGGGAGGACTCGTTATGATGTTCGTGTGGCTGCTGCTCTTCCTCTTGGGTGGATTCCTCTTCTACTCGGCGATGTTCGCCGCCGTAGGCTCGGCTGTGGATTCGATACAGGATGCCAACCAGCTGCAGACACCCATCACGATGCCGATTATCCTGGCGCTGATCTTGGCGATGTCGGTCTTCAACGACCCCAACTCATCGCTCGCATTCTGGGGCTCGGTTATCCCCTTCACCTCACCCATTGTGATGATGGCGCGCATACCTTTCGGCATACCGACGTGGGAGATTGTACTCTCGCTGGTGTTGCTCTACGCCTCGGTTGTGGCAATGGCGTGGGCCGCAGGAAAGATCTACCGCGTGGGAATCTTTATGCACGGCAAGAAACCGTCGCTGAAGGAGTTGCTCTCGTGGATTCGACAGTAATAAAGAAGGTTGCCTTTCGGGGCAACCTTTTTTATTAACCTATTTTATAATACACAAAACCGTGTTCCTCTAATTCTTCTTTTTCATAGATATTTCGCCCATCAAAGACCACTCGCTGTCGCATCGTGCGGGCCAGCACGGCGAAGCTCGGCAGACGGAACTCCTTCCACTCGGTGAGCATCATCAGCGCATCGGAGTCGATGGCCGCCTCGTACATATCCTTGCAGTAGATAACCTTATCGCCAATGCGACGACGGCACTCCTCCATCGCCACGGGATCATAGACCTTGATGCGACAGCCAGCCTCGGCGAGCTGCTCGATGAGTCGCAGTGCGGGAGCTTCGCGCACATCGTCCGTCTCGGGCTTGAAGGCAAGACCCCAGATGGTAATGGTCAGCGAGCTTAAATCACCCCCGTAGTGGCGCGAAAGCTTCTCAAACAAAACCCCCTTCTGCTGCTCATTGACCTGCTCGACAGCCTCCAGAACTCGCATCCGATAGCCGCTCTGCTCGGCGGTGCGTATCAGCGCGCGCACATCCTTCGGGAAGCACGAGCCTCCGTAGCCGCAACCCGGGTAGAGGAACTTCTTGCCGATGCGCGTATCGGCACCGATGCCCTTGCGCACCATATTCACGTCGGCACCTACCCTCTCGCAGAGGTTCGCCACGTCGTTCATAAACGAGATGCGCGTGGCGAGCATCGCATTGGCCGCGTACTTGGTCATCTCGGCCGAGGGGACGTCCATAAAAAGCACGCGGAAGTTATTTATCAGAAACGGACGGTAGAGCTTCGAGAGAAGCTTTCGGGCGCGCTCGCTCTTCACTCCAACGACAACTCTATCGGGCGACATAAAATCCTTCACGGCTGCGCCCTCCTTCAGGAATTCGGGATTCGACGCTACATCGAACTCCACATCTACGCCCCTGCGCTCCAGCTCCTCACGAATCGCAGCCTCGGCACGAGCAGCCGTACCGACGGGAACAGTCGATTTGATGACGAAGAGCGTATAGCGCTCGATGAGCCGTCCCACCTCGCGCGCTACGGCCATCACCTGACTCAGATCGGCTGAACCATCCTCGTCGGGCGGCGTACCTACGGCGGCGAAGATAATCTGCACCTGCGAGATG
>JAFOEH010000236.1 GCA_017380275.1 Alistipes sp. | reverse complement strand
GTTGATAAATGAGCCTCTCGAGAAGGAGATGGGCGGAGTGCCCGAGGGTGAGGTGGTGTTGCGACTGCCTGCCGAGGGGTTGGTGCCGTCGGGAAGTATGTTCGTGACGGATACCTACACAACGAGTCTGCGTCTGGGTGTGCAGGGCGTAATGTCGGCCGAGGAGGGTGGTAACGTAAATCTGCGTACGGAGCAGGTGCAGCCCTTCAATGTCTTTGTGCCGCACGCGGCTCTGGCCGAGGCGATGGGCGTTGAGGGTAGGATAAATATAGTGATGAGCGAGCGGGCTATCGCCGAAGATGAGTGGCACGCCGTATGGCAGAAGGAGGATTCGGGTATCGAGATCAGCCACCGTGAGGATGGCGTGGAGATCACCTCGTCGCGCATATTCCTGCAGGAGCAGGTGGCGCAGTCGGTGGTGGCAGACAACCCCTCGGCCAATAGATTGTATTCGTATCTCGGAAACAGTATTCGATCGAAGAGTGGCGAGTTGGTATATTCGTTTGTGACGGCATTGGAGCGCTATCGCGGGCGTGAGCTTGCCGTAGATGAGGCCATCGTGTCGGACTATACGGCTCGACGACTGAACCTTAAAGTTGGTGATGCGGTGAGCCTTAGCTACTTTAAGATGGGCGATTGGAAGAATCTCTCGACCGATAGTGTCTCACTGCGTGTTGTGGAGATTGTGCCCCTTGAGGAGTTGGTGGCCGACAAGAGTCTAAGTGCCGAGTTCCCGGGCCTGAGCGACGTGGAGCGATGTACGGAGTGGGACAGCGACCTGCCGCTTGATATGGATTTGATTACCGATGAGGATGAGGCGTATTGGTCGGAGTACCGTCAGACACCTAAGATGATTGTGCCCTACGCGGCTGTCAAGGATGATTGGAGCGATGACTACGGCTCGGCAACGGCGATACGTGTGGCGAGTGATGAGGTTGATCTCGAGGCTCTCAGGCCCGAGATGTTTGGTGTGCAGGTGATTCATCCGCAGCTGCAGTCGATGGCGGCGGCAGAGAATGGAGTAGATTTTTCGTCGCTTTTTTTGGCACTTGGATTTTTTATCATAACTTCGGCCTTGTTGCTGCAGTTCGGCCCGTTGGCAGAGATGTATGAGCAGCGTGGGGAGCAGATGAAGACTCTCTCGACGATTGGTTTCACGCGACGTGAGATAGGTCGTATGCTGTGGCGCGAGGCGTTGCCAGTAGTGGCGGTGGGTGCTGCGGCGGGCATTGTGGGAGGTGTGCTCTACTCGGGAGTGATATTATGGTTGCTGGAGGGCGTATGGAGCGGTGCTACACATACGTCGGCATTCAGAATGAGTGTTGAGCCTCTGACTCTTACGGCTGGTGTTGTGGCGGGAGTGGTACTCTCGCTTGCGGTGTTGGCGTGGGCTATACGCGATGCGATTTCGGAGAAGCGCGTTGCAAAGCAACGTGCCGAGAGCGGCTCATCTGTAAAGGTGTGGTTAGTGCTGTCGGCCGTGGCGGCGGTTGCGTTATATGTGTATGCCGTTGTGGGCGAAGGATCGCTGGTGGCGGCTGTTGTAGCGGGCCTTATGACGATGGTTGCGGCCATAATGTGGGTAGATTACAGGATGGTTGCGCAACGCCGACTTAATGGCGGGCGCGCAAGGGTTGACGAGCCGCGTTTGGCAAGTGCTGCGCTCAGCGCACGCCGCAGGCAGATAATGTTGTCGCTCGTGACGATGGCTTTTGGTGTATTCATAGTCTTTGTGGTGGGACTCAATCGCCGTTCGTTCGGCGATAGTGCCAACCTGCAGGGAGCAACGGGCGGATATACGCTCTGGTGTGAGAGTTCGGTGCCGTTGCAGCACGATCCTTCGAGTGAGGATGGCCGAGAGCGATTGGGACTAAAGCAGGAGTGGCAGATGGGAATGGAGGTTATGCCTTGCTTTAGGTTTCAGGCCGATGATGCGAGTTGTCTGAATCTTAATAAGGTATCGAAGCCGACGGTGCTGGGTGTTGATTTTGAACAGATGCGAGGCCGAGGGTTTGATTTCGGACGGAGCATCTTTGACGGGGATGTGATCGACGGACTAAAGCAGAGTCTTGCCGAGGGCGAGTATCCTGCGTTGGTGGACGAGACCGTGCTGATGTGGAGCCTTGGAATGAAGCTCGGCGATAGGATTGAGTATGTTGGACAGGATGGCGAGGTGAAAACTATTGTACTGGCAGCGACGCTCAAGGGTAGCCTTTTCCACGGAAATGTATTGATCGACAAGGAGTTCTTCAATCAGGTGTGGCCCGAGATTAATGGTTGTTCGCTATTCCTTGTAAAGACCGCGAAGGAGCAGACCGCCCAGATGAAGAATTTTATCTCGCAGTCGTTATACGAGTAT
>JAFOEH010000235.1 GCA_017380275.1 Alistipes sp. | reverse complement strand
GCTCGGGGCCTACGACGATAACCGAACGAGCCGAGTAGTCAACACGCTTACCCAGAAGGTTCTGACGGAAGCGACCCTGCTTACCCTTCAGCGAGTCAGAGAGTGACTTCAGCGGGCGGTTGCTCTCGTTCTTAACGGCGTTGCTCTTGCGAGAGTTGTCGAAGAGTGAATCGACAGCCTCCTGCAACATACGCTTCTCGTTACGCAAGATAACCTCGGGTGCCTTGATCTCGATCAGGCGCTTGAGGCGGTTGTTACGGATAATTACGCGGCGATACAGGTCGTTCAAATCCGAGGTTGCGAAGCGGCCACCATCCAGCGGCACCAGGGGACGCAACTCGGGGGGAATGACGGGAATCACGTTCAGAACCATCCACTCGGGCTTGTTCTGACCTCCCGAAGCGCGGAACGACTCGATGACGTTCAACTGCTTCAGAGCCTCGCTCTTACGCTGCTGCGAAGTCTCCTTCGAAGCCTTGTCGCGCAGAGCGTATGACATAGAGTCGAGATCTACCTTCTGCAACAGCTCATAGATAGCCTCGCCACCCATCTTGGCAACGAACTTATTGGGATCGTCGTCCGAGAGAGCCTGGTTGCCTGCGGGCAGAGCTGCCAGCACGTCCAGATACTCCTTCTCGGCCAAGGTCTGCAGACGCTCGATGCCCTGCTCGGCAGCAGCACCTGCGTTGAGAACCACGTAACGCTCATAGTAGATAATTGACTCCAACTTCTTGGTCGGGATACCCAGCAGGTAACCGATCTTTGAGGGGAGCGAACGGAAGTACCAGATGTGAACTACGGGCACAACGAGTGAGATGTGGCCCATACGCTCGCGGCGAACCTTCTTCTCTGTTACCTCCACACCGCAACGGTCGCAGACGATACCCTTATAACGGATACGCTTGTACTTACCGCAATGGCACTCATAGTCCTTCACAGGACCGAAGATGCGCTCGCAGAACAGACCGTCGCGCTCGGGCTTGTAGGTACGATAGTTGATCGTCTCGGGCTTCAGCACCTCACCGCTCGACTGCGCCAGAATCTCCTCAGGAGAGGCCAGACCGATCGAAATGTGGCTGTAACCGCGTTGTTGCTTATTATCTTTGATTGACATAATACAATTTCTTTACTTTATTATACCTACTTATTATTATTCAAGTTTAACCGACAGAGCCAAACCGCGCAACTCGTGCAGCAGCACGTTCATAGCCTCGGGAACGCCCGGACGCGGCAGGTTATCACCCTTAACGATAGCCTCGTATGCCTTGGCACGGCCCATCACGTCGTCAGACTTGATCGTGAGGATCTCCTGCAGGATATTGGCAGCGCCGAAGCCCTCCAATGCCCAAACCTCCATCTCTCCGAATCGCTGACCACCAAACTGTGCCTTACCTCCAAGAGGCTGCTGCGTGATGAGTGAGTAGGGACCGATTGAACGAGCGTGCATCTTATCGTCGATCATATGGCCCAGCTTAAGCATATAGATCACGCCGACCGTAGCGGGCTGGTCGAACTTCTCGCCCGTACCACCATCGTAGAGGTAGGTACGACCACTGCGAGGAACGCCTGCCTGTGCCGTGTACTCGTTGATCTGCTCGAGCGAAGCACCGTCGAAGATAGGTGTAGCGAACTTCAAGCCCAGCTCCTTACCTGCCCAGCCCAGAACGGTCTCGTAAATCT
>JAFOEH010000234.1 GCA_017380275.1 Alistipes sp. | reverse complement strand
TCGACCCACTTGTCCGTGCCGCGAACGATATTGACGTTGGGCGAGAACTTGCAACGTGTCTCCACCGTATGCAGATCCTGCAATCCAAATGCCTCGCAGTGGCGCACCAGCGCCGAAGCGTTCTGCGGATGGAAGGTATTCTCGGTAAGGATAGTCATATAGCGGGTGCGCTCTCCGAGTGTACGGCGCAACACCTCGATGCGCTCCTCGGTAAGGAACGTAGTCATATACTCCGTACGCTCGTTGTACCACTCGGCCGAGTGGCCAGCGCAATATTCTTTCAATCTACTTGCGATACTTGTCATCTTCGTCAAGGATTTTAAGGTAACTCTCATATCGCGGATAGGCTATCTCGCCCCTCTGGACGGCCTCCACCACGGCACAATGCGGCTCGTGCGTATGAGAACAATTATAGAAACGGCACTCGGGCAAGTAGCGCATCATCTCGGGGAAGTAGTGCGCCAGTTCGGCATCCTCAATATCAATCAATCCGAAGCCCTTAATACCCGGTGTGTCAATTATATATCCACCCTCCGAGAGGGGATACATCGTCGAAAATGTGGTGGTATGCTTACCCTTGTGATGGCTCTGCGAAATCTCGCCCGTACGAATATCCAACCCAGGCTCTACGGCCGCCACCAGAGTAGATTTTCCCACACCCGAGTTTCCCGACAGCAGCGTGGTCTTGCCACGTAGTAACTCGCGCACCACATCGACACCCTCGCCCTCGGTGGCCGAGACCTCGATGATGCGGTAGCCCGCACTCTCATAAATAGCGTGAAACTCCTCCACCTCCTCAGGTCGCTGACGCGCCAAATCAATCTTCGCCAGCAGAATCGTGGCGGGCACTTTGTACGCCTCGCACGTTACCAGGAAACGGTCGATAAACTCTTTGGCCGTTGCGGGCGAGAAGAGCGTTACGACCAATAGTGCCTGATCGACATTGGCCGCTATGATGTGTGACTCCTTCGAGAGGTTCGATGCACGACGGATGATATAGTTGCGGCGCGGCTCGATAGCGGAGATTACATATCCCCCCTGTTCGTCGGCCTCAACCCTCACCACATCGCCCACCACTACGGGATTGGTCGAGCGCACGCCCTTCAGGCGCAGTTTGCCTCGGATGCGACACTGCAGACGTTCGCCCTCGTGCAACACCTCATACCAACTGCCCGTCGAGCGGACAACCATTGCGTTGAATCCCTCTGCCATAGTTAATCCAGGAATTTGTCGGCCAGCTACTCAAAATAGGGTGTCAGTTTGTCGGTAATTCCCTTTACGGGCTCATACCAGCGCGACTCGGCGACACACTCGCGCGATGCCCACTCATAGCTCTTATTTGCGTTGTCAAACCACGAGAACAACACGCTCACGATCAGTGCTACCTTCGCCACCGAGAACAATATTCCGAGCAGCACGTCAATTGCTCCCAACCCCGCAAAGCGGAACACGGCCCTAAGCACATAACCCGACACAGCGATAAGAATCATCGCAGCTACGAATATCACGATAAATCCCACAACACCCTGGACTCCAATATCAATACCGAGTATTCGCTCCAACTCCGAACCATACTGCGTAGCGAAGAACAGCGCCGCCACAACGGCCAGAAGTGAGAGCATTTGCAGAAGGAATCCACGACGCCAACCATTGAATACGGCCCACGCCAACGAGAGATAAACTATGATGTCAAATATATTCATAACTGTCGATTTTAATCCTTTTTATAATTGTTTCCACCACAACTATGGTCAAAATATCGCACGAAGTTAGCATTTTTTTTTGATATTTCGTATATTTGCGCAAAGTAACTCTGTTATCCGGCGTTATTCCTACCCACTTTAGCATTCGGCTAATCAGTGTTCAAGCTACGAAAACAACTAATTTGACACCCCTATGAAACGATACATTATTTTTGCCCTTCTATTGATATTTTGCTCCGCTGCCTCGGCCCGCGAGGTCTTCTCGCTCAACGACAATTGGCAATTCTACTTCAAGCTGGAATCGAGCAGCGACAGCGCACGCAACATATCACTCCCCCACACCTGGAATCTCGACGCTCTGGCCGGCCAGGGCAGCTACCGCCAGACAACGGCCAACTACTCGCGCGAGATTTTCATCCCCGCCGAGTGGTCATCAAAGCGTCTTTTCCTGAAGTTCTACGGCGTACAGAGCGTGGCCGACGTATTCGTCAATGGCCACCACGTAGGCGAGCATCGTGGCGGCTGGACAGCCTTCACATTTGAGATCACGCGCCACCTCGACTACGGCAAGGACAACTCGCTGCTGGTTGTTGTAAACAACTCCTTCCAGAACGACGTTCTCCCCACATCGTCGGAGGTCAATTTCTACGGCGGCATCTACCGCGATGTGGAGCTCATCGTCACCGAGCCTACGACCATCTCGCCCCTGCACTACGGATCGGATGGCGTGCTTATTCACCAGAGCAACATCACCGACAACTCGGTCGATGTAACCGCATCGGTTTGGGTAACATCGCTCTACGACAAGGCGTGCGATCTGGCTATCAGCGTGCGTGATCAGGATGGTGGCGTAGTCTATTCGCGCTATCTGAAGGAGCGCATCGAGGCGGGCAAGCCCATCGACATCGCCTTCACCATCGAGGAGCCTCTGCTATGGAGTCCCGACGATCCCAACCTATATTATATAACCATCGGCATCGGCCCCCGTCAGGAGGATGAGATTACCGTCACGACGGGTTTCCGCTCCATTGAGGTCAAGGCTGACAAGGGATTGCATATCAACGGTGAGCGCATCCCCGTCCACGGCGTTACGCTCTACCACGACCGCGCCGCCATCGGCAGCGCTCTGCGCACACGCCACTACGACGAGGATCTGGAGCAGATACTCGACATCGGAGCCAATGCCATCCGTTCGGCTACCGCTCCCCACGCGCAATATCTCTACGATCGTTGCGACGAGAATGGCTTGATGGTGTGGATAGACACACCCTTTACACGCGCGCCCTATCTTAGCGATATCTTCTATTTTCCCACCGATAGCTTCAAGCAGAATGGTCTGCAGCAGATGCGTGAGATCATTATCCAGAACTACAACCACCCCTCGGTAATAATGTGGGGCGTATTCTCGCTCGCGTGGTTGCGTGGCGACGATGTGCTGGGCTTCGTGCGTCAGCTCAACTCGACAGCCAAATCGCTCGACCCCTCGCGCCCGACTGTTGCCCTCAGCAATCAGGATGGCGAGATAAATTTCGTCACCGACCTTATCGTATGGCAGCAGAATTTGGGATGGGAGCGCGGTACGATCAACGACCTGGCGCTCTGGCGCGATAAACTATCATCGGATTGGGGACACCTCTGCTCTGGTGTAGCCTATGGTGAGGCTGGCTCGATCGACCAGCAGGCGCACTCAAGTCTTAAGCCCGCGACGATCGATCCCCGCTGGTTGCCCGAGCGCTGGCAGACCGAGTTCCACGAGGGATATGTCACACACCTGCACGACGACGAGGCCTTCTGGGGCGTATGGATTAATAATATGTTCGAGTTTGGATCGGTGCGCCACAACGAGGGAATCTCGCGCACGGGATTGGTTACCTTCGACCGCAAGGATCAGAAGGATGCCTACTATCTCTACCGCGCCCTGTGGAACCAGAAGAGTCCCACGCTGCACCTGACGGACAAGCGCCGCAACATACGCCAAGACTCGATCCAGCATATTAAGTTCTACTCTTCATCGGTCGAGGCGCCCGTTTTGACGGTAAATAAAGATACTGTTGCCGTCCACGAGGTTGCACCCTGCCAATACACCTCCGACGAGATCGAACTTCACGGTCGCAATACGGTCGTGGTGACGGCGGGCGAACAGCGACAGACGCAGACCATCACAATTGGCAACGCATTAAGACAGCGCTAACGGCCGCAGGGCCTTCGCACATAAGCAGGTCAAGCACCGAGAGGTTCGCCTCGAAGGGCATACGATCTGAAAAGACCTGAAAGTAAGGCTCGGCAACAAACGTCGAGCCTTCATTATGCTTTGGCCTTAAATCCAAATCCCCCTGCTCGGCCTCGACATACTGCTCCGAAAGACGCACTTCGCACTTCGCGCCAAGCAGTCGCAGCAGACTCTGCAGATACTCCATATTGTAATCGACCAGATAGCGCCACTCGCGGCGATAGAAGGGCTCCAGCTCCTCGGCGTAGTGGTCAAAATATGGCGACGACTTGTAGGCCGAGAGTATTGACACCCAATGCTGGTGCTGCCAGCGCTTCGAGTAGTCGATTTTAACATCGCGCATTCGCTGGCGCGGACGGTTGCCATTCTCGACGTGAACCGTCAGTGGCATAACGCCATTGGCCGAGAGTATTCGGGCACGATTGCGCTCCGAACGCTTAATATAGTTCTCGCCCAAGTCGATCAC
>JAFOEH010000233.1 GCA_017380275.1 Alistipes sp. | reverse complement strand
TCGGCACGCAGCGAGAGCGTATGGTCGCCTGCGGAGTCGAACGAGCAGGTGTAGGTAGGCTCATCACCGACCACCGTGCCATCGAGCTTCCACTCGAGCGCAGCGGTCTCAACACCCTCAATTACAGGCTCGAAGGTGTATTCCTGCCCTACAAGCAACGTCATCTCACCGCTCGAATCGACAGCAAACGATATGCGAGGCGGCGCGAGTGCCAAGACCTCGATACGCATCTCCTCCTCGGCCGTGCCCGTGGCGTTCTCGGCACGCAGAAGCAGGTAGAATGTACCCTCGCTGTCGGAAGTGAATGTGTAGGTGGGTGAGGTCGAGAGCGTTGTGCCATCCATAATCCAACTCACGCGGTCGGCATAGTTGATCGTAGGACGGAGCGTGAGGCTCTGGCCGCACTTGACGGAATAGACTCCCGTCGGCGAATCGAGCGTGATGGTGGGCAGGGGATCGGCCGTGATGACCTCGTCCTTGTTGCACGCCACAAAGAGCGGGAGGAGAAGCAGAAATATAATTAATCGTTTCATATTCATCGGTTTATATCAGTCGGCGGGCGGTAGTCGAGGCCGTCAGCTGCGGCTCCGAGCCGCTAAAATCGAGTCCCTCCAACAGCACAATGCCGGGACACTTACCCACCTCCACAGAACCCAACTCAGACTCAAGGCCGAGGGCGCGGGCGCCATTGATAGTGGCCCACGCGAGGATCTCCTTCAGGGGTACGCCCGCAAAGCACTTCAGCTCCTCGACAATCGAGAGGCTCTCGTTAGAGGCCAACGAGTCGGTGCCGACGCAGATCATTGCGCCCGAAGAGCGAAGCAGTGCAACGGGGGGTCGCAACGAGGAGATATAATCGTTGGAGCGGGGACACAGCACCCACGCTATCGGGTTAATAAAGTGATCGTTAAGCAGTTGCAACTCCTCCTCACCCACACAGCAGGCGTGAATGAGCAACAGTCGCTGCTCGCGCTCAAGCGACTCGGTCAGTCGGCGGGCGGGAGAGCCGTAATGCAGAAAATCGCACTGCCACCCCATACGCTCGTACCACGCGGCGAGCGAGCCCGAGCCACGAAATAGTGCCTGCTCATCCTCCGACTCCATAAAATGGATCGAGAGGGGCGCTCCGTCGGCCATAGCGGCCGAACGGCGGAAGGGGCCATCCTGAAGCGAGTAGGTGGAGTGGGGAGTGATGGTGGTCTGCGGCTGCTGCAAAAGCTCCTCGACACTCTCCACATCGGAGCATAGGCCAAAGAGTTCGGCAAAGGAGCGGTAGCGGATGGGGCTGCTAAGCTTCATCTCGAACGAGGTCGAGCCATTGACAATATCGGCTACGGCAGCAACGCCCTCCTGCCACATCTGGGCATCGGCAGCAACGAGTGCTCGCGTGCGCTCCTCGGCGCTGAAGCCGCCTCGCACCTGCCCGATAGCGCGTGCGAAGCCTCCGAAACCCGTACCGCGTGGAATAGCACCACGCAGGTAGCTCAGCTCTATGTGGCAATGGGCATTGACAAAGCCTGCGCAGAGTGCCCCGGCATAGAACTCGGTTGAGTGGAGCCTATCGAGGCTCTCCCACTGCTCGACAGCGAGGATGCGGCCCCGATCATCAAGCTTCAGAAGGGGGCGGGCGAGGATCTGGCCTCGGTCGAGGAGGTAATGGGATGCAATGCAGCGCATAAACCTACGGATTATTCGTTCTTGCGGGCCAAAGCCTCGATAGAGTGGATGAGTGTATCGGAGAAGATGCGCAGATGGGTCTGCTCGTCCAGCAGGCGCTTCATACAATACTCCTGCGGCGGGGTGTACTCTACCCTCACGTCGTGGATCGTGATCTTCGGCACGGTGCGCTTCTTCTTCTCGACATCGTCGTCGAAGTGGTAGAAGTCGATCACCAGACGACGGATGTCGTCGTCATCCGAGTCGAGTATCTGGTGGTTCTGCCTTATCTCGGTCTCGGCGCGGCGCATAAGACTACCCTCCGACACCTCGCGGCGGGTGCTATCCTCGCGCTCGAAGTAGATGCGGTAGCGGCGGCCCGAACTCTTGTCGAGCGAATCGAGCGAGTAGAGGCTCGTGAATTTGTAGTAACCCGGCTGGATGTTGTAGAGGTAGAGACGCAGCTTAACAGAGTCGACTGCCGACTTGGCCACGATTGTGGTGTCGCTCAAAAGCGAACGTGTATAGCGGCGGAAGGCGACATTCTCGATGGTGTCGAGCTTGGCCGATTCGTGGTTAAGGTACTGCATACGCTCGTCAAGCGACGAGATCATTCGCTCGGCCACGTCGCCCAGACGGGCATTCTTGCGGCGCGAGATATTATCGACCGTATATTGCACATCCTCAGCCGTATAGCCATAGCGGGCAAAGACCGGCTCGTAGATATTGAGCGAATCGGGGCTCTGGTCGGTCTTGACGTTGTAGTAGGCGTTGATGAGCATCGCATCGTGGAAGATATCGCCCAGCACCTGGTCGGGGATGACACGAGGTCTGTTGCAACCTACCGAGGCTATGACGGCCAGAAGTAGCGAGAGTGAAAAAAATCGTTTCATCATCGGTTTGATTTATAACTCATAACGGAACGAACCGTCAGATTAATAACTAAATAGGAGATCGCAAGGTAGCTCACCACCGTCAGCACCATATCCTGCCACTGCAGCTCTACGGGGAAACTATTGACGGCAAGCGACGGCGCATCGATACGCACCATACCAAAATGTTGTTGCAGCAGCGTGAGCAGCAGGCCCAACACCACACCTATCACAAGGCTCAGCAGAGCCATCAGTCGGCCCTCACCGAGGAAGATGCCGCGAACGAGGCTCTCACTTGCTCCCATCGTGCGTAGGGTTTGGATATCGTGCTGCTTGTCGATTACAATCATCACCAGCGTGCCCACGACCGAGAGCGAAGCGACGAGCATAACCAGCGCCGCGATAAAAAACACTCCCCACTTCTCGAGTGCCATAAGGCGGTAGAGCGAGTTGCTCTCGAAGCGTGTGCGCACCTCGAAACTGTTGCCCACCAGCTTCGTTACTCTCTCGGCCACAGCATCCATATCGGCCGAGGGCGAGAGGCGCACCTCAACCGACGAGGCTCGGTCGGGGTAGGCAAAGAGGCTCTGGGCCGAGGCGAGCGGGATCAGCAGCATCGAGCCGTGATCCTCGGGCGGACCGTAGATTCCTGCGATGGGTAGCTCGCGGCGGGTATAGCCTCCGACAGGCAGCAGCGACGAGAAGCGGGCACGGTTGATCGAATACAATCGCACACTCTCGCCAATGGCCGTCTGGCGCAGCATACCCAAATCGCGCATAACGCCGTGAGCAGCTACAGCCATCGGTTGATCGTCACTCTGAAGTGCGTAGTCGCCCGATAGAACGTATTTGGCGACAGCCACAACATCCTTATAGGCCTCATCGACACCCACCACCTCGGCAAAGGTGCGTCCTTCGCCCGACTCGACCATAGCAGTCTGACGAAGCACGAACGAGAGGGCCTCAACGCCATCGACCTCACGCAGGGCGGCGGCATCGACCGTCGCAACATCGAAGGTTGTGCCCTCGGCAGGCGAGATCGAGAGGTCGGCATCGACATCGAGATACATATCGCCCACCATCTGCTCCAGACCATTGAAAATCGAGAGCAGCAGGATGATAGCCGCCACGGGGACAGCCATAGCCACGACGCTCACACCCGAAATGAGGTTTATCACCGAGTGGGATTTCGGCGATAGGATATATCGGGCGGCTATGAAATAGCGGAGATTCATCGTGGCGCGTTGCGTTTTACGGTCTTACTCCTCCTTGAGCAGCGAGTCGATATTCTCGATATACTCCAGCGAGTCGTCGAGGAAGAACTGCAACTCGGGGACAATCTTGAGCTGATTGCGGATGCGCTTGCCCAGCTCGCGGCGAATGAGCCAATTATTCTTCTCCAGCTCCTCCATAACTGCCGCGTTGCGGTCGAAGGGGAAGATGCTGAAGTAGATCTTGGCGTAGGCAAAATCGGGCGAGACGCGAACGGTCGTAACCGTGATCATCGCTCCCGCACCTATGCCACGACACTCCTTCTGGAGAATCTCGGCGATGTCGCGCTGAATCTGACGCGCGATCTTCTGCTGACGTGTAGTCTGTACTGCTTCCATATTTTTATGCATTTACTTTATTTGCGGTAATGGCGTATAATAATTCTTACGAAAACTTCTTCTATTGCATATCTCCCGACTGCGAGAACTTAAACTCCCTGGTGCGGCGGTCGCGGCGGCGAGGTTTGTAGAACCACTCGTCGAAGCCCTCCTTATTGAAGCAGTAGGCAAGCGTCACGCTGAGGTTGATATTATCCAGCGGCGAGCGCAACGGAGTAGAGATGAAGGGGTTCTCGGGACCATCGGTGGCGTTGTCGTAGTATTTATTCAGGTTGCGCAGCACATCGGCATAGCCGAAGTAGTAACGCGCACGCACGCCCAACTCATAGCGGCCAAACAGCAACGCGAAGCCTCCGCCACCGGCAAGGCCGTAGTTCCAGCGGTTGTCGCGCTCCAGACGCCAATCGTAGGGGCCCGTCTGGCCCGTATTCTCATACTCGTAGTCGCCTCCGAAGTTATAGGAGATCGTAAAGGCGGCCTCGAGGTAGAGGCGGATGTGGTTGTTGGCAAGATAGACGTGCGGCTGCCACACCATTGGCAACATAATGGAGTTCAGACGGCGGGTATAGAAGGCGTAGTCGCGCACCTCCATACCATTCTCGTCCATCGACGAGGAGTAGGCGTAGCCGTAGGAGAAGCCGCGCTGCATATACTCCAGATCGAGGCCCACCGCTCCCACAAATCGGGGCAGCGAGTAGTATCGCCACGAGAGGCCGAAGTTGGTGCCACCGAGTACCATCTTGGTTTCGTACTTGGGGTAGAGGCGGATTGTCGAAGCACCCATACCACCCGACACACCAAACGTATGCTGTGCCGAGGCCGTGAGGGCCCCAAGGGCAAACAGCACCGCGAAAGAGAGTTTAAGTATTGAGTTTCTGATCTTCATAATTCTACGATTTTAACGCATTCCACTGCTCGAGATTGTCTGACGGCCGCCAGCCGAGCCACCGCCCATCATTCCGCCGAGGCCGCCCATACCGCTCATTCCGCCGCCGAGGCCCATACCGCCCGACGATGAGGAGTGGTTGTGGCCCTCCTGACTCTTCTTCAGCGCCTCCTCGCGGCGACGCTCCTCCTCCTTCTGAAGACGTGCAGCCTCGCGCTTATCCAGGCGCTCGATGAGCTGCTCCATCGTCACGGGAGCAAACAGGCGAGCCATATCGAGCGTGAACTCGAACTCCCAGCCCGTCTTGGTGGTGAAGGTCTCCTCCTCGCTCTCGTTCTTGTAGAACTCGGCACGCTCGCTCTGGCGACGCTCGACAAGATTGCCCGAATCCCACTTGCCGTTGGCGTTGAGATCCTCGACGATGCGCATACGCATATCGCCGGCGGGGATGTAGTTGATCGTGTGCTCGCCCTCGCCGATGTGCAGCAGCTCGCGCTCGACCTTATTCGAGCTATTGAGGAACTGGATGATATACTCGGCAGTCGGCACGCGCGGGATGACCTTCAGCTTCAGCGTAGCGAACTTGGCAATATCGGCAACGGAGAGGTTGATGGTCGTAGAGTCATTCTTCTCGCCCGCAATGTCGGCCAAAGAGCCCTGCGGGAAGAAGAGTTTATACTCGCGCTCGGCAAGCCAGCGTGAGCGTACACGCCACTTACGCGGCGAGATAGAGTCGGGGATGAAGTGCAGGCGCTCGCGCAACGTATCCTTCTTGTCGCTCCACGAGAGCAGCTGAACAGCTGTAGAGTCGAAGTGCGACAAAGGAGTCTGGAACTCCAGCTCGAGATCCTGCTCGGGATTGACCTCGGTCTTGCCCGTAGGAGCAACGATCTTGAACTTGGTGCTCTGTGCGGGCGGAGTCCACTCGCGACCTTCGGCCTCGGCCTTCTCGCGCTCACGCTCCTGACGCTCACGCTCGCGCTCCTGCTCGCGCGTCTCGACCAGACGCCACGACACTTTAAGAGGCTCGGTTACGGGGCGAAGTACTCGCAGAGAGTCGTGCTGAAGGTATGTGATGCTGCCTCGGAGGGTATCGGGAAGATCGGCCGAGGGTACGTTGAGCCACAGTGCGATGGTGTCACGGCCGATGGTCGTAGGCTCCTTGATGATGTGATCCGAGGGAACGCCGTCGATTACGATAGAGTCGATCTGCGGACGGGCAGCGCCGAAGTGGAGCATAATCTTATGCTGCTCGGGGCGCGTAGCCTGCTGCAGGTTCTGACGCGAGAAGCTCACGTCGGTGAACATACGCAGGTAGAGCTGCGGATCAGCCGAGGGGTAGCGGCGAACCGAATCGTACCAGATGGCGAAGTCGGGCATCGCGGTGGGGTTATATACGCTATCGAGGAAGCCGACCTTGTCGATCGAGGGCTCGTAGGATTGGTTGTCGTTGCTGTCGTAGTAGGCATAGATGCGGTAACGCACGGGCTTCAGGTTCTGCGCGATGAAGATACCGTTGCGCTGCGAGCGGGCGATCTTCGAGGGCTTATACTTGAACATCGTCGAGTCGTAGTCGCGGGGTGTCTCGATCGAGTCGGCCTCGAAGAAATAGACAAACGTGCGGCCCAGCGAGTCGGCCTTCTCGCTATCCTCCGTGTAGCCCGACATCACGAGCGAGTCGATAGTGGGGCCTGTCGAGAAGACGTAGCGCAAGCCACTCAGGGGGTTACCCTCGTTATTGTCGGCCACGGCCGAGCCGAACTCAATGGCGTAGGTGGTGTTCTCGTCGAGCGAGTCGGGCTCAAGCTCTACCGATACGCCTCGGCCTCGGAGCGAGACGGTCGGCTTCTTGCGCATTGCGGGCGAGGTGTAGATCTCCTTCTGCTGATCCTTGAGCTGGACATACTCGTTGAAGGCGAGGTAGATGCGGTCGCCTCGGAAGTTGGTTGCGTTAAGCTCGGGCGTAACAGCCACAACAGCGGGGGGCAGCGTGTCGCGCGGACCACCCGTAGGGGTGCCGATTGAGGCACACTGTGAGAGAAAAGCCCCGCCAAAGAAGAGCAACACGGCAAAGGTGGCCAGACGCTGAAGGCGGAATATGGGGGTGAAATTAATTCTCATCGTCGAGAGGGTTTTCTTTAGTTTTGGGTTATATCATCGGCCGAGGCTTCATTCTCCTCGGTGTAAAAGTCATTCTCCACCTGCCAGCCCGAGGCTGCGTGCGAGGCTCGCCACGACGAGAGCGTCAGACGCGTGAGCACCTGATCGAGATTCTCGGGCAGTTCGTATTTACGGTAGGCGTAGAGTCGAAGATCGGGATCGACCACGACGAGCATCGAGATGGGCTGCTCCAGATGGATCGTCGTCTGGAACTCGGCTGCCGAGTCGAACGTGCCCCACACGTCGGGCTCGGTGCGGACCTCGCCCGTTGTTTTGTTGGTGATGCGGCCAGCGAGGGCATCATCGTACGAGAGAACCGACCAATCGGTGGTATCGACATAGTAGGCGTAGGAGTCGATAAGAGTGGCAGGTGTGGTCTGGCCGCCCGAAGTGGTTTGGTTCAGGATGGCGATGCGGTAGTCGGTATAGGTGATAACATCCTTAAAGCAGCTCTGCAGAGCAGCTCCCAACAGCAGCACGATGGCGATATGTTTGATCTTCAGTTTCATAATCATATTTTTTGCGCATTAGCCTTCAATGCGTTGTATAGTTCTTCAATGGTCAGGCCCAAGAGCGGATGGCGCTCCGTAGCCATAATCTCGCTCAGCGGCTGCAAGACAAACTCGCGCTCGTGCATCAGCGGGTGCGGCACCTGAAGGCGTGGCGTAAAGATGACGCGATCCTCGCACAGGATAATATCGACATCCACCACGCGCGAGGCGTATCGCTCGCCCGTGAGCTCCCGCTCGCGGCTCTCGGCATCGCGGTTGCGGCCTACGATCTGCTCAACGGCCAGAGCCTCGTCGAGCACTTGCTCAGGTTCAAGCTCCGTCTCCAGCACGAGGGCTTGATTGGCGAAGTCGCGCTCGCTATGAAAACCCCACGCCGAGGTGGTGTAGATGGCCGAGTGGGCCACCAAGCATCCGATGCGCTCGACCAAAAGCGTGGCCGCGCGGCAAAGGATCTTCTCACGATCGGGGGCATTGCTGCCTGTAAGCAGAGTTACTCTCATCGAAGGCGGTTGATTTGCTTACTCACCGCCAGGGCGAAGTGAGTAAAAATTATTCTTGCGTTGCCGTTCTGATTCACTTGGCGCATAGCACTCTCGATCTCCGAGATCAGGTACTCGATATTCTGGTTGCCGATGAAGGGTGCGAACTTATTACAGAACGCAGCCTCCTCGCCCCAGAGGTAGCTGATTGAGCCGAGGCCTGCGTGCAACATATAGCTCTCACGCAAAAGGCGAGCCGCGTGGCGCAGCATCGAGCGCTGCTGCTCGCGCGTGAGGGTGGCAACCTCATCGGCCCAGTCGATAAGTTCGAGGTGCTTGTCGTTGTACGAGAGGCGCATCAGTCGGCAGAACAGATCGAAGCTCTCGCGGCGGGAGTCGTCCTCCTCGCCGGCGGCCATACGGCGCATCTCGATCAAATCGCCCGCAGCCAGACGTGCCATATTACGGCGCTGCTGCTCGTCGCCCACGCCGTAGGGCATCAGCTCCTCGACCGAGAGACGATCGACAGCCACCTCCTGCGTGCGCGAGAGAATGGTCGGCAACAGCAGGTCGGGCCGCTCGCTGACCAGAAGGAAGACGGTCTTCTCCCAGGGCTCCTCGAGGATCTTGAGGATCTTGTTCGAGGCCTCATCGTTCATCGTCTCGGGTAGCCAGATGATCATAACCTTATACTCGGACTCGAATGACTTGAACGAGAGGCGGCGGATGATCTGATCGGCCTCCTTGGCTGAGATTACGCCTCGCAGTGTCTTGCCAAGATCTAAGCGGTCGTACCACTGCTCGGGGGTAAAGTAGCCGCCCGTAGAGGCCATCGTCTCGCGCCAGAGGGGGAGGAAATCGGCACTCAGCACCACCTCGCCCGACTTCTTGCCCTGCTTATTGACGGGGAAGACGAAGTGGATGTCGGGGTGGGCCAGCTGCTCCATCTGACGGCAGCTGGGGCACTCGCCACACGAATCCTCGTCGGTGCGGTGGGGGCAGTTAAGGTACTGCGCATAGGCCATAGCCAAGGGCAGCGCACCCGTGCCTGCGGCGCCCGTGAAGAGCTGGGCGTGGCTGATGCGGCCGCGTGAGATGCTCTCGCGCAGATGGCGTTTCAGTGCCTCGTGGCCTATTATGTCGGCAAATTTCATTTTCTTGTTTTTTAATTCTTTTTCCACCTTTTGCCACCCAAAAGGTGGAGCCAAAATGTGCGCGGTGATAACTTTTCGGGTGCGACGCTTGCCGTCGGTAAAACGGACGCATTCGCGCTTTTACTTCGTGAAAAGTTATCC
>JAFOEH010000232.1 GCA_017380275.1 Alistipes sp. | reverse complement strand
GCTAAACGTGTTATCGATGCTGGTAACTACGAAATCTTGCCTTTCGAAGATTTGACTACAACTGGTTTTGTTGATCAAAGCAATCCTTCTTGGATGTGGGGTCTCGATGTTACTATCGAAAATACTACTCACCTTGCCTCTTTCTTTGCTCACTTAGACGTTCATACTTATGGTTATGCTGCTCTTGGTGCTTCAAAAGCTTTGGACGATGAGTTGTATAAATCAATCCCTGAAACTGATGGTCGTATCAATTGGTTTGATAAAGGTAAAAAATGTATCCCAAGCTATAACTGCCCGCACTTACGGCCAATGGATATGTGGAGGAGGCTTACCGTATGTTCGCCTGCACCGACTACGCATCGTGGCTCTACCCCGTTAAGTTGGGCTCGACCTCAATGTGGGAGCGCTGGAACTCATACGAGCTGGCCTTCCAGCAGGGTGGAGAGAGCTCGATGAACTCGTTCAACCACTTTGCATTAGGCTCGGTTGGATCGTGGCTCTACGAGTATCACCTCGGAATCACTACCGACAGCGGTCGTGGCTACAAGGAGTTTACGTTGCAGCCCCTGCCGGGCGGTGCATACACCTCGGCTGAGGGTACCGTCCACTCGAACTACGGCCCGATCCGCAGCGCTTGGAGTGCCGACAAGGGGGCCATCACCGCATACGAATGCAGCGTGCCGGCCAACACATCGGCGACGTTGTATCTCCCCGTCGAGAGGGCTTCGGTCGAGGGCTTCGAGAATTCGGAGTGGATTGCATTCGAGGGAATGACCACACGCAACGGAAAGCCGGTTGCCGTGTTCAAGCTCTCATCGGGTAACCACTCGTTTAAGCTCAACAACACGAAGTGGAGCGCCAAAACAAAGTAACGCAACTTTAGGCGAGATAATGATGAGCCTGTCGCTTCGGTGGCAGGCTCTTTTTATGGTGTAAAATCATAGATTTTAACAATAAATTTCTACCTTTGTAGCAAACTTTTGATCATTATGGCACATCGCTCTGGATTCGTAAATATTATCGGCAACCCCAACGTCGGAAAATCTACCTTGATGAACGCTCTTGTGGGCGAGAAACTATCAATCATAACCTCGAAGGCGCAGACCACGCGCCACCGCATTATGGGCATCGTCAATGGCGACGATTTCCAGATCGTCTATTCCGACACGCCGGGTATTCTGAAGCCCGCCTACAAGTTGCAGGAGTCGATGATGAACTTCGTTCACGGTGCGGTGGATGATGCCGACGTTGTGCTCTACGTTACCGACACCATCGAGCAGAGCGACCGCTCGGAGGCTATCATCGAGCGCATCAATCGCAGTGGTATTCCGACTATCGTCGTAATAAACAAGATCGACCTTACAACACCCGAGGCACTTGAGCAGCTGGTTGAGCAGTGGCAACAGCGTATGCCCGAAGCGATCATCATCCCCTGCTCGGCCAAGGAGCAGGTGGGTATGAAGGGTGTGCTGGATGCTATTCTGGAGCGTCTGCCCGAGGGGGAGGCCTTCTACCCTAAGGATACGCTGACAGATAAGACGCTTCGCTTCTTCTCGTCGGAGATCATCCGCGAGAAGATTCTGCTGAATTACGACAAGGAGATCCCCTACTGTTGCGAAATTGAGATCGACACCTACAAAGAGGAGCCCACGATCGACCGCATCTCGGCCACAATCTACGTAGCTCGACAGTCGCAGAAAGGTATCGTCATCGGCCACAAAGGCGAGCGACTGAAGCGCGTGGGACAGCAGGCTCGCGAGGATATGGAGCGTTTCCTCGGCAAGAAGGTTTTCCTGCAGCTCTTCGTTAAGGTGCAGGAGGATTGGCGCAACAGCGAGCGCCAGCTAAGACGTTTTGGCTACGATCTGCAATAAATCGCAACCCGAAGCGTTTAATTTTAAGAGAATAACAGAAAGCTAAAGACCGCAATGCAAAAAGGCATAATAAAGTTCATATTAACCTTTGCCCTTCTACTTGGAGCCTTCGGAGCCTCGACGCAGTACAATAAGCAATATTTCTTCTGGATGGGTCGTCAGTTTATGATGAACAACGACTATCAGGAGGCTATTCGCACGCTGAACGTATTGCTTCGTTTCGATGCCGACGCCTACGAGGGTTACTTCCTGCGCGGTATTGCCAAATACAATCTTGACGACCTGCTGGGTGCCGACAACGACTTCTCGATCGCCATCGAGAAGAATCCCGTATTTACCGATGCCTACACCTATCGCGCCATCACTCGTTCGCGCCTGGGCAACTACGACGATGCGCTGAATGACTTTCACGAGGCCATCGACCTTAGGCCCGATCTGGCAGGCCCCTACTACAGCCGAGGTGTTACGCGACTGCTCAATCAGCAATTTGAGGAGGCTATCGCCGACTTCGATATGTTCATCCGTCACGAAAAGAAGGTGGCCGACGCCTATGTCAATCGTGGCGTGTGCTATCTGCAACTAAAGGATACGGTACGCGCATTCGAGAACTTCGATCAGGCCATCCGCACCAACCGCGAGGACCCCAACGGCTACAACCGTCGCGGAATCCTCTATATGAATCAAGAGCAGTTCGACAAGGCCGAGGAGGATTTCAACACCGCCATCAAACACGACTCGACGTATCTGCTCTCGTACTTCAACCGTGCGCTGGTATATTCCGATACCAACCGCCCGATGTTGGCTCTGAATGATTTCGACCGTGTAATCGAGCTTGACTCGACCAACTCGCTCACATACTTCAACCGCGCCATAGTGCGCACACAGATTGGCGACTACAACCGCGCGCTGGAGGATTACGACCGCGTGGTACGCTACTCGCCCAACAACGTGCTGGTTTACTACAACCGCGCGGGATTGTACTCCGAGGTTGGCGAACTGCAGAAGGCTGTCGATGACTACACACAGGCCATTCGTCTCTATCCCGACTTTGCAAACGCCTATCTTAACCGAAGCTACTTGCGTGCTATGCTGGGTGATCCTAAGGGTGCGCGCAGCGACCGCGAGGTGGCCGAGCGAAAGATTTCGGACTACAAGTCGCGCCTGAGCGATTCGACATACTCGATATATGCCGATACCACACAGAAGTTCGACAAGCTGCTCTCGTTCGACGCGAAGCTCTCGGGCAGCAACTTCGAGAGTATGGCAAGCACATCGTCGGCGCAGGATGTGAATATGAAGCTCATCCCGCTCTTTAAGTTCACGCTGATGCACGCCGACTCGGCCGTGCAGGCCCGCTCGGCTCTCTACCACGCACAACGTGTGGAGGATTTCAAGCAGCGCGTGGCTAATCCCCTGCTGACGCTGGCTCGCTCGCAGAGTAACATCGATCCCGACTCGCTCCTAAAGATGGATCGTGCTCTGGCCGACAGGATGCTACGCGAGGTGCCGACGTGGGTGATGCTGTTCGAGCGTGGCGTTACGCAGTCGCTCATCAAGCAGTACACCAACGCCGTGACGACGCTGACGGCGGCCATCTCGGAGAATCCGTCAAATCCGTTCCTATACCTGAACCGTTCGACCACACGCGCCGAGATGATCGACTTCATATCGTCAATCGACAACACATACCAGCGCATCACCATCGACTCCGACCCCGCCAACCGACTGCGCAACAGCGGCTCGAGAACGTACAACTACGACGATGCGATCGAGGATATAAACAAGGCCATCAAGCTCTACCCCGACTTTGCGTACAGCTACTACAACCGCGCAAATCTCTACGCCATATCGAATCAGCTACCCGAAGCCTACGACGACTACTCGAAGGCTATCGAGCTGAATCCCTCGTTCGGCGAGGCATACTACAATCGCGGCTTGGTGCAGATCTTTATGAAGGATACGCGCAAGGGATGCCTGGATCTCTCGAAGGCGGGCGAGCTGGGTATTGAGGATGCTTACGAGGCGCTCAAGTACTACACCTCGGCCGATGAATAAACGAGTGAAATACTACTAACTAAAATTATAAAATTATGACTGAAACTATTCGCAAAAATCTTAATGACCACGCGTGGGCGCGCTGGAGTGCGATGCTGCTTATCGCACTTATGATGCTCTTTGCCCATATGTTCGTGGATGTGATCTCTCCTCTGAAGGAGCTTATTCAGGTGCAGCGTGGCTGGACATCTGATGTATTCGGCACCTACGCCGGCTCGGAGTACCTGCTCAACGTATGGGGCTTCCTGATTGTTGCAGGTATCATCCTCGACAAGATGGGCCTCCGCTTTACGGGTGAGCTCTCGGCAATTATTATGTTTGCAGGCGCGTGCATCAAGTACTACGCTATCAGCGACGCATTCATCGGCTCAGGCCTCGAGACTTGGCTTAACTCGTGGTGGGTGTCAATGCCCGCAAGTGCTAAGCTCGCATCGCTCGGATTTATGATCTTCGGTTGCGGTTGCGAGATGGCAGGTAT
>JAFOEH010000231.1 GCA_017380275.1 Alistipes sp. | reverse complement strand
ATCACCCGAAAATATCGCTGCTGAAAATCCAAATCGGCGTGATCGACAACCAAAAATATCGCCTCATACGCCTCCTCGCTCAACCCATCGGGCACACCAGCTCTAATCAGATCCGCCACAAAAGCCTGATTCTCGGCATCTACACTTACCATCTGCTCGGCATAATATAGTAGACTATCCACCTGTCCTCGCTGCTGCGCCTCCACAATCTTCTGTCGCACACTTTGATCTCGCTCGCCGATCTCGCGCAAGCGGCTATCCACGCTCTGCTGTGCCGATGCCGACAGCACGCAAACCATCGCTAAACAAATCGTTGTCAATCTTCGCATAACGCTACATTTTATGCAAATATACACCTTTTTGTCCGACTCACACCCTCACAACAAAATTTATATATTGTGGCAACGCCCATATACTATCATAATATATATTATCGAAAATTACATTTTCGTGATAAAACAACCCTTCCACAGCTACATATCGACCATTTTGCATTAATATAACGCCATAATTATTAAAAAATATCTATATCAAAACACAAAGTATTAAAATCATAAATATAGCTCGTGATCAAAATTAATAGTGTATTTTTGTTATGCTTCAAATTACGCCTTTCGCAAGGCTCAAAATTCGCAAACCTTAAATACTTCATAACGATGTCAAAATTTCATTTCGCAGCCATCGACTTAGGTGCTACCAGTGGCCGCGTGATTCTTGCCACGATCGACAATGGCCGAATCTCGATGGAGGAGATTCACCGTTTCGCCGACCCCATCATCCAGATGCAGGGCCACTTCCATTGGGATCTGCCCGCCATCTACACCTCTGTCGTGGAGGGCCTGCGCCTTATCGCCGAGCGCGGTATCAATATCGAATCCATCGGTATCGACACTTGGGGTGTCGATTTCGCTTTTTTCGGCAAGGACGGAGCACTGCTACGCCTACCCTATTGTTATCGCGATCCCCACACCGTCGGCGCACCCGACATATTTTTCGAGCGTATGCCCCGCAAGACTCTCTACGAGAAGACGGGTATCCAGATTATGAACTTCAACTCGGTCTTCCAGCTCGACACACTGCGTCGCAACCACTGTTCGGCTCTCGAGGCTGCCGACAAGATTCTGTTCATCCCCGATGCTCTTGCCTACCTACTCACGGGCGAGCGCGTCACCGAATATACCATCGCCTCTACGGCTCAGATGATCGATCCCCGCACAAAACTCTGGGACGAGGATATCCTCTCACTTCTCGACCTCAAGGCCGATAACTTCGGCCGTATGGTACAACCCGGCCAGCAGATTGGCACACTTACCACTGAGGTGCAGAGACTCACGGGCCTCGGTGCTGTCCCCGTTGTTGCCGTTGCCAGCCACGATACGGGCTCAGCCGTTGCTGCCGTTCCTATGGAGGACGAGTGCTCGGCCTACCTCAGCTCTGGAACGTGGTCGCTTATGGGCATCGAGTCGCGCGAGCCGATTATCTCCGAGCGCAGCTTCCAGCTCAACTTCACCAATGAGGGAGGCATCGAGGGCACCATCCGCGTACTTAAAAACATCTGCGGAATGTGGCTCTTGGAGCGCTGCCGTCAGGAGTGGCCCAAGATGAGCTATGGCGAGCTTATCGCCGCTGCCGACGAGGCAGAGCCCTTCCGCTCGCTCTTCAACCCCGATGCAGATTGCTTCGCCAACCCCGACTCAATGACTACGGCCATTGCCGACTACTGTCGTGCAACCGACCAGCCCGTACCCGAGTCAATCGGCGAGTATGTCCGCGCAATTTTCGAGTCGCTGGCCCTGCGCTACCGTCAGGTCGTGGAGATGATGCGCGAGCTCTCTCCCACCCCCATCAACCGACTCTACGTCATCGGCGGAGGTGCGCGTAACGAGACACTCAACCAGTTCACCGCCTCGGCCATCGGCATCCCCGTCGAGACTGGCTCGGCCGAATCCACCGCCATCGGCAACGTGATGATGCAGGCCAAATGGGTGGGCGTGGTCGATTCGATTGACGCTATGCGCTCGATGATCCGCTCATCGATCGACGATCGTCGCCGATACGAGCCTCAGCAGAGCGAAGTGTGGAGTGCCGCATACGAGAAATTCCTCTCTCTTTACCGCGAAATGTAATAAACCAAAAATAAAACTACTTAACGACTATGAAAAAAGAACTTATCGAAAAGGCGTATGAGATCGCCAAGGAGCGTTACGCTGCAATTGGTGTCGATACCGACGCCGCAATGGAGACTCTTCAGAAGATTCAGCTCTCGCTGCACTGCTGGCAGGCTGACGATGTAAATGGCTTCGAGGATGCAGGAGCACTAACGGGCGGTATTCAGGCTACGGGTAACTACCCCGGTCGCGCCCGCAACATCGAGGAGCTGCAGGCCGATATCGAGAAGGTTATCTCGCTGGTTCCGGGTAGCCACCGTCTAAGTCTCCACGCCAGCTATGCCGACTTCCGCCAGACGGGCCCCGTAGATCGCGATCAGCTCGAGCCCAAGCACTTCGAGAACTGGATGCAGTGGGCTGAGACTGGTCGTGGTGGTGT
>JAFOEH010000230.1 GCA_017380275.1 Alistipes sp. | reverse complement strand
GTTCGCAAAGACAACATACGCCCCCTTGCCTCTTAAATATGAGGCAGGTACGGCCAATTACGTCGGAGCTATCGGCCTCGGTGAGGCAGTGGAGTATCTCAATGGGCTGGATCTGAAGGCTGTTGAGGCTCACGAGCGCGAGCTTACGCGCTACGCCGAGGAGCAGCTGATGGAAATAGATGGCCTTAGGATTTATGGCCGCACGGAGGATAAGTGTTCTATCATCTCGTTTAATGTCGAGGGTGTGCACCACTACGACCTCGGAATGATTCTCGATAAGTTAGGCATTGCCATTCGCACGGGACAGCATTGTGCCGAGCCGGTGATGGCGCATTACGGTATAACGGGTATGTGCCGAGCCTCGATTGCGATGTACAATACGCGTGAGGAGATGGATGCTCTGGTCGCAGGTGTTAGGCGTGCGGCGAGAATGTTAAGATAGATTTTTCAGCAAATTAAGAAACCAAACTTACGAAGAGATATGTTCATAGTGCTTGAAGGTGTTGATGGATCGGGCAAATCGACTCAGATTGCCAATCTGCAAGCTATGCTATCGGAGCAGGGTATTGCAACGGAGTATCTTCACTTCCCGCGTTTCGATGCCCCCTACTTCGGTGATCTGATCGCCCGCTTTCTGCGTGGTGAGCTGGGTAGCGTGGAGCAGGTCGATCCCTACATCGTGGCTATGCTCTACGCGGGCGACAGGCGCGATGCAGCTCAGATGATTCGTGGATGGCTTGATGAGGGCAAGGTGGTGATCTGCGACCGCTATGTCTATTCAAACATAGGCTACCAATGTGCCAAGGTCGAGGATGAGGCCGAGCGCGAGCGTCTGCGTGAGTGGATCTTGTCGTTGGAGTATGACTACTTCTCAATCCCCCGTCCCGACGTATCTCTGTTTCTGGATGTGCCCGAGGCCTTCACCGAGCGTAAGCTCAAGCAGGAGGTGCGCGAGGGAGATGATAGAGCCTATCTTCGCGGCAAGAAGGATATTCACGAGCAGTCGATGGAGTTGCAGCGACGTGTGCGTCAGGTCTATTTAGATGCGGCCGTGTATGATGAGCGTATGCACGTTATCGATTGCTGCGACGCGGAGTTAAATATGGCTGCTCCCGAAGAGATATTCGCAAAGATAAAGACAATTTTAAATCAATATATTAACCCTGCTGAGTGATGGTTTCGCCTCGATTGAATAGAGCTGCCAATATCTGCCGTATTATCGTCGGATTGACCTTCGTCTTCTCGGGTTTCGTGAAGGCTGTCGATCCCTGGGGCACGGCCCTCAAGGTGAATGAGTACCTCTCGATCTACGGCATCGAGCAGTTGCAGCCGCTGAGTATGATCTTCTCGATCTGGCTTTGCGGCGCGGAGCTGATGATGGGATTGATGCTCACCTTCAAGGTGCGTACGCGACTGATCTCGATTTTTGCGCTTGTGTCGATGACCTTCTTTACGGTGCTGACCTTCCTTAGCGCAACGTGGATTCCTGTTGAGGATTGTGGTTGCTTTGGCGACGCACTGAAGCTAACGCCGTGGGAGACATTCCTGAAGAATCTGATTATCCTGCCGATGGTTGTTGTGGTGTGGTATCGCCACCGCAAGCAACGTATCTTGGATTTCCGCCGTTGGGAGATTGTCGCTACCATCACATTCTGTACCATTGCTATGGGCGTCGGAACATATTGCTACTTCAACCTGCCGCTGATCGATTTTCTGCCCTACGATGAGGGATCAAATATCTACGCAATGATTGCTGTCCAGCACGATACGGGCAGCGAGGAGATGTCGGAGGAGGAGTATGTCCTCATCTATCGTAACCGCCAGACGGGCGAGGTGCGCGAGTTCTCGATCGACGATAAGGAGTGGCAGGACGAGAGTCGCTGGGAGTGGGTAGAGACACGTGTCGATAATGAGGCTCCTGCTGTGCAGACGCTCGTGAGCGAGTTTACCATCACGGATCCTGAGGGCGATGTTACACGCGATTTGCTCACCCGTTCGGGTTATGTCTATATGATTTGCGTGACGGAGCTTGATGATGTGACCGAGAATTGCGCCGAGCGCCTGCGCCGAGTTGTCGACCACGCTATCGAGACCGAGGGTTTGGTTGTATGTCTTACGCCGCAGCCTCTGCGAGAGGTTACTCACCATTCATTTGCCGAAAGCGATCCCGTGCGCTGCTATAATATCGACGCTACGGTTATGAAGACTATGTTGCGAGCTAAGAATGGCTTGGTGGTACTGAAGGATGGTGTCATCGAGAAGAAGTACAACTGCCGCAATATCGACTTTTAATAGGGGCGAGAAGAGTAGATAGAAGAATGGGGGGGAGAATAGATCCCATATAATTTTGGTATAGAAATTGACCTTTGCACGGCGAAGGTCAATTTTTTTTGCTATGTACAAACAAATTCTACTCTGCGTGGCTATCGCTCTGTGTGCCTCGTGCCGTCAAGGCGAGAATAAAACCGACACTCCTCCACGCCCCGTGAAGGTTGTAATGGCCGAGGCATTGGGGTATGTCGATCGAGATTTTGCGGGTATGGCTACGGCTGATGATGCCGTGAATATGGCATTTAAGCTCTCGGGACAGGTGCTCTCGGTAGATGTCTCGAAGGGCGATTATGTGCGCTGTGACGAGCTGCTGGCGAGCCTCGACCCGCGCGATGTGGAGTTGCAGGTAGCATCGGATCGCTCGCAGTTTGAGCGTGCCCGCTCGCAGGCGGAGCGTATGAAGCGACTGCTCGACCACGAGGCCGTATCACAGCAGGAGTACGAGGCTGCCCAGACTGCACTTGTGCAGGCTCGCTCGGCCTACGAGAACTCCGCCGACCTACTCTCGCAGACCAAACTGCGTGCTCCGTTTGCAGGCGTTATTGAGCGGACGTATGTCGATGCCTATGAGCGTGTGCAGTCGGGGCAGACCATTCTGCGATTAGTCAATCCCATCAGTACCACCGTAGAATTTACTATGCCCGAGCGGAGTATGGCGCTGCTCTCGGATTCGCTCACGCGCTTCTATGTTGTCTTTGATAGCTATCCCGATCGGCGTTTTGCGGCACGGCTGCACACCTACGCCAAGACCGCATCCGATGCCTCGGGCTTCCCCGTTTCGCTAAAGATTGATAAGGACGAGAGTGCTCCCTATCGCATCTCTCCGGGTATGACCTGCCAGGTTACGTTGCAGGCGGCCGATAGCTCGTCGAGCGAGTTGGTGCTGCCATTGACGGCGGTGTATGCTCCTGCGGAAGGGGGAGAGTATGTATGGGTTGTGGGGAGCGACGATAGGGTGGAGCGTCGAGCGGTTGTGCTGGGCGATGTTGTTGGGCGCGATAGAGTGGTGGTGCTCTCGGGCGTGAAAGATGGTGAGCGGGTGGTCTCGGCTGGAGTGTATCGGCTACAGGAGGGTGAGCGGGTGAAAATCTTAAATCGTTAATCCTATGTCTATTACTGAGTTTTTCCTGCGGCGGCGAGCCATTCTGTGGTTTCTTCTTACGCTCTTTGTAGTGGGTGGCGTGTGGGCCTTTACCAAGATGGGGAAGAAGGAGGATTCGACCTTCGTTATCAAGTCGGCTGTCGTGATGTGCCCCTATGCGGGCGCTACGCCCTACGAGGTCGAGCAACTCATCTCGGAGCCTGTGGCGCGTGAGTTGCAGACTGTGAGGCGCGTTAAGAAGGTTACGTCGGAGTCCTACTACGGACTCTCGAAGATTATGGTCGAGCTGGAATCGGGTACGCGCTCCGAAGAGATTCCGCAACTGTGGGATGAACTGCGACGTAAGGCGATGAACGTCTCCTTGCAGCTGCCCGAGGGGGCAGGCCCGATTCAGGTGAATGACGATTTTGGTGATGTGTATGGTCTTTACTTCGCTCTGGTGGCTGACGATGAGTTTGAGTGGGATGAGATACGCGATTGGGCACAACGTATTAAGACCGAGGCGGTAACGATCGACGGTGTGCAGAAGGTTGCTTTGCAGGGCGAGCAGCAGGCGGTCGTGAATATCTACATCACGCGATCCGTGTTGGCCAACTTCTCCATCACACCCGAGATGATTATTTCGGCCATTGCGCAGCAGAACTCCATAGTGAGCACGGGTGAGATTGCGGCTGGCCAGATGCGGGTGCGAATCCTTGAGCCGGGTGTATATTCTACGATTGATGATATTGCAAATCAGCTGCTTATCGCTTCCGATGGGCGGCAATTCCGATTGGGCGATGTGGCCCGTATTGAGCAGGAGTACTCGACCGAACCATCGGTCATCGTGCGTGTTGATGGACGGCGTGCTGTCAGTGTGGGTGTCTCGACCGAGGCAGAGGCCGATGTGGTGAGCCTCGGCGGAGAGGTGCGTAAGGTGCTGCAACGTCTTCAGGTGCAGATGCCCGTGGGGATGGAGGTGGTAACGCTCTATCCAGAGGATCAGATTGCCCGCGAGGCGAACTTCTCGTTTATGCTCAATCTGTTGGAGTCGGTGGCTATCGTTATAGTAATCATTATGTTGGCTATGGGGCGGCGTAGCGGAGTGCTGATCGGATTCTCGCTCATCTTTACCATTGGCGGTACGATGCTTTTGATGTATGCCGTGGGCGAGGGGATCAACCGCACCTCGTTGGCGGGATTTATCATCGCTATGGGTATGCTGGTCGATAACGCCATCGTCGTGGTGGATAATGCTGAGAAGGCTCGCCTGAGGGGTGTGCCGCTCGGAGAGGCACTCGTCGAGGCAGCCGATAGGCCGAAGTGGGCACTGCTTGGGGCGACTCTCATAGCCGTATTTTCGTTCCTGCCGCTCTACCTTGCACCCTCGTCGGTGGCCGAGATTGTGAAACCGTTGTTCGTGGTCGTTGCGTTGTCGCTGCTACTCAGTTGGGCATTGGCGCTGAGTCAAGTGCCTATGTTTGGCCTGTTTATGCTGAAAAAGGGGGCTGTAGAGAGTGGCGAAAGCCGTGTGGCTCTGTTTGATCGTCTGCTCGGCTGGGCGCTCGGGCATAGGTGGACGGTTGTGGCGTGTGCGGTGATGATGTTTGTGGGGGCGATGGTAGCGATGCGGATGATGCCGCAGAACTTCTTTCCCCAACTCGACAAACCCTACTTCCGCGCCGATGTTATCCTGCCCGAGGGGTACGATATTTTTGCTACGGAGCAGCGACTTGAACAGATGAGCGAGTGGCTACTCGCGCAGCCCGAGGTCGATAGGGTATCGACGACGGCGGGATCTACCCCCTTGCGTTACTATCTGGCGAGCGGGAGTGTCTCGCTGAGGCCCAACTTCGGAAATCTGCTCGTCGAGGTCGATTCTGACCGCTCGACGGAGCTCGTAAAGAGCCGTTTTGATGAGTATGTGGCCGAGGAATAT
>JAFOEH010000229.1 GCA_017380275.1 Alistipes sp. | reverse complement strand
GGATACCTGCCCGTTCAGGATGCCGACCGTGCCAAGCGTCTGAAGCAACTGGAGAGCCGTGCATGGGCAGAGGGACAGACGCAACTGTTCATCGAGCCTGCACCTGTCGGATGCTGGCGCCGCCCTGCAACAGATGTGTGGCGAAGGAGTGGCGGAAGGTGTGTGGGCTGATCTTCTTGTCGATTGAGGCGCGCTGGGCGGCCTGCTTGATGATGGTGAAGATCATAACGCGCGTGAGTTTGCATCCGCGATTGTTGAGGAAGAGGACCTCGTCGCGGAAGCGATTCTTGCGATAGTCGAGGTAGAGGTTGATGCGCTCGCGTGCCATCGCGCTGATTGGTACCAAGCGCTGTTTATCGCCCTTGCCCGTGACGCGGATGTAACCCTCGCCGAAGAAGAGATCGCCGATGCGCAACTCGCAAAGCTCGCTCACGCGCAGACCACACGAGTATAACAACTCCAGGATGGCGCGGTCGCGTAGGCCCTTGGTTGTGGAGGCATCGATCGAACCGATAAGACGGTCGATTTCGGCCGTTGTGAGTGTGTCGGGCAGGGGGCGTGATGCCTTGGGCGCTTCGATTAGTTCGGCTGGAGAGGCCTCTATCATATCGTTGAGGATCAGGTAATTGAAAAAACTCTTGATGCCGCTCAGGGCGCGTGCTTGCGAACTCTTCTCGCGCCCCAAATCATATAGTCGCGTGAGGTAGTTGCGAATCATCTCGGGCTCGACACGCTTGGGCGGCACGTCGTACATACGCAGGATGAAGTGGGCGAACTGGGCCAGATCGCGCATATATGATTCGATTGTGTTCTTCGCCAGGTGCTTCTCCAGACGCATATAGGTGCGGTAGGAGCGCGAAATTTCCATCCATTTTTTCGTATATTCTGCCATATTCTTTCTAACTTTGCATTGGCCATCGGCCTACGGCAAAAGTAGTAAAATTTTACATAATATGGAATACATCGAACTCAATATTCACACAGAAAACACCGAGCAGGCAGAGATCCTGACCGCTCTTTTGGCCGATTATCCCTTCGATTCGTTTGTCGAGGAGGATGCGGCGCTCAAGGCCTACATCCTTCGTGAGGATTATGCCGCCTGCGAGCCAGAGGTTGTGCAGATGCTCCTTGAGCAGGGCATTGAGCACTACAAGGCCGCTCCCATCGAGCAGCAGAATTGGAATGCCGAGTGGGAGAGCGACTTTGAGCCCGTAAGGGTTGAGGGCTTACGTCCGATCGTGATCCGTGCGGCCCACCACGCAGCGGCTGCGGCGGGCGAGGTGGATGTGGTAATCGCTCCTCGGATGTCGTTCGGTACGGGACACCACGCAACGACGGCATTGATGTCACAGACAATCAGTGAGATGGGTGTCGAGGGGTTACGCGGCTTGGATATGGGTTGCGGAACGGGCGTGTTGGCAATCGTTGCGATGAAGTGCGGAGCGGAGCGAATGGTGGCGGTCGATATTGACGATTGGGCGTGCGACAGCTGTCGCGACAGTATGGCGCTCAGCGGTGTCGAGCTGGATGTTCGTTGCGGTTCGATGGCGGCTGTTGAGGGTGAGACGTTCGACTTTGTGCTGGCCAATATCAATCGCAATATACTTATCGATATGATGCCCTCGTTTGCGAAGGCTCTCTCGGCGGGCGGTAGGCTTGTGATGAGTGGTTTCCTCGGTGAGGATGTGCCCCATATCGAAAGCGCGGCGGCGGAGCAGGGCTTTGCGGTGGAGAGCGTCAGGGAGCGCGAGGGTTGGATGGTTGTAATGTGTAAAAAAGAGTAATATGGTAATTCTTCCTTCAGCATATATGCCTTCGGTTGAGTATGTGGCTCGCCTGCTGCGCGAGGAGTGCGTGATCGACTTGGGCGAGAACTATATTAAGCGTTCGGAGCGCAATCGTGCCCGAATACTCTCGGCCAATGGCGTGATGCCGCTTACGGTTCACGTCGAGAATGGCAACCGTCCGCGCCAGCGAATGCGCGATGTTAAGATCGACTACTCGAAGCGCTGGCAGCACCAGCATTGGGTGTCGATACTCTCGGCCTACAAGTCGTCGCCATATTTTGACCACTATGCCGAGGAGCTGGAGCCCTTCTATCGCCGCGAGTGGCGCTATCTGGTCGATTACAATATGGAGTATCTGCAGAG
>JAFOEH010000228.1 GCA_017380275.1 Alistipes sp. | reverse complement strand
GATTGCCAAACATCGCCGTCATCGTAGCCACATCATCGGGTGCAATATCCGTAACGTACTTCAAATCGGTACGCTCGGTCATTGCAGCCTCCAGACCAATCTCGTCAATCACCTCCTTGCGAGCCGTATTCACAAGCGTCGCACCCTTAGGCATCGACATCATCAGCTTATAACCGATCGACTTGCGCGTAGCATCCGTAGCGGGGATGTGCAGCGAGAGAAAATCCGAGCCGGCATACAACTCCTCAATCGTTCCCACCTGCTCGACACCATCATTCTCGAACAGTGCGTTATCGGTCACGAAAGGATCGTAGGCAATAACATTCATTCCCAGCGCCTTAGCCTTACGAGCCACTAGGCGGCCCACGTTACCATAGGCGTGAATTCCTACCGTCTTGCCCTGCAACTCCATACCCGTTCCGGGCGTGAAGCGATTACGCGACATATAGATCATCATCGCCAGCGCCAACTCCGCCACAGCGTTCGAGTTCTGCCCCGGGGTGTTCATCACAACAATATCGCGTGCCGACGCAGCCTCGAGATCGACATTATCAAATCCCGCACCTGCGCGCACCACGATCTTCAACTGCTCGGCAGCCTCGATCACCTCGGCCGTAACCTTGTCGCTACGCACAATCAGGCCGTCAACATCCTTCACAGCCTCAATAAGCTGCTCCTTCTCGGTATATTTTTCCAGCAAGGCGACCTCATATCCAGCCGCCTGAAGTATCTCCGTAATGCCGTCCAAAGCCTTTTTGGCAAACGGTTTCTCTGTTGCTACAAGAATCTTCATATTTTTTCTATATTCCATAAAATCAATCACCTCCGTCTCCCACTCGATATAATTACACCCGAGCGAATCACGTTCTTTGGGCAGATGATAAGTATATCCCATTTTTCAGCAATACGTTATACCCAACGCTTCTCAAAATCCTGCATACACTTCACCAGCGCCTCAACTGCCTCCACAGGGCAAGCATTGTAGCACGACGCACGGAAGCCGCCCACCAGACGATGTCCCTTGATACCGACCATACCGCGCTCCTTCGCAAAGGTCATAAACTCGGCAGCCAGCTCCTCCTTGCCCTCGCTCATCACGAAGCAGATATTCATCGACGAACGATCCTCCTTCTCAACCGTACCACGGAAGAGTGAGTTGCGATCAATCTCGGCGTAGAGCATCGCCGCCTTCTCCTCGTTGCGACGGTGGATAACCTCCAGACCACCCTCGGCCTTCATCCACTTGAGCGTCTCACGCAAAACGTAAATCGGGAATACGGGGGGAGTATTGAACATCGAATCGTTCTCGACGTGTGTATTCACGTTCATCATCGTAGGCAGCTCACGCACCACCTTCTCGAGCATATCGTCGCGAATAATTACGAATGACACACCCGCAGGGGCCAGATTCTTCTGCGCTCCGCCATAGATCATAGCATACTTACTCACATCGATCGGACGGCTCAAGATATCCGAACTCATATCGGCAATCACCGGCACGGGCGAATCAATATCCATCTTGTATTCAGTACCATAGATCGTATTATTAGCGCAGATGTAGAGGTAATCCAAATCCTCAGGAATCTCAAAACCTTTGGGAATGTATGTAAAGTTGCGATCCTCCGACGAAGCCACAATCTTCACCTCGCCATAGAATTTCGCCTCCTTGATAGCCTTTTTGGTCCACACGCCCGTATGCACATAACCGGCCTTCTTCGCGAGGAAGTTGGCAGGGATGTGGAAGAACTGTGTGCTGGCGCCACCTCCAACGAAATATATTTTATAATTATCGGGAATGCCCAACAACTCCTTCATCAGGGTCTTAGCATCTTCGATCACAGCCTCAAACTCGGGCGTGCGGTGGGAGATTGACAGCAGAGAAAGACCTGTTCCATCGAAATCGATAATAGCCTTTGCGGCCTGCTGAAGCACCACATCCGGAAGAACTGATGGTCCGGCATTGAAATTATACTTTTTCATAGCACAAAAATTATTAAACCTTATCAATAATCTTTTATCCTTAATTTGCTTATTAGAACTACAAAGAAAACAAAAAAATATGACAATTCAAAATATTCTCTCTTCCACACGCGAACGATTTGTTACTTTTCACCCTCTTTTTCTTTGCAAAAGTCAGTTATTCAGTTTTTTTATTAACAATCCTGCACCATAATCGCACCAAAACAAGAAAAACGTAATTTTTTCAAAAAATCTCCTATCCACTATTTTTACCATCCAAACCCGCCTCATCCACCTTACAATTTGTAAGCATACGCACTAAAATCGGACTTCCCCAAGAGCGTTTTTTCAACCTCTTAAACTATTCAGCTCATTGTTGCGAAAAAAAATTTGCTAAACAGACTTCATTATAGTATCTTTGCAAAGATTTGGCCTCACGTTCTTTCTTCTTATGAAGAAAACCCACCCGTCAGAGGCCCCCAGAGCAGTAACTACAAACTAAAACCAATGATAAAATCAAT
>JAFOEH010000227.1 GCA_017380275.1 Alistipes sp. | reverse complement strand
GCACAGAAGATTGGCTACATTAACACACAGGATGTGTTTGTTTCTATGCAGGAGACCAAAGATGCTTATGCTCAGCTCAAGACCTATGCAAAGGATTTGCAGGCACAGGCCGAGGCCATTCAGGTAGAGTTCAATAACAAGTATCAGGAGTATCAGACCTCAGCATCGACGATGACCGACGCTGTACGTCAGCTCAAGGAGAAGGAGCTTACCGATCTTAACACCCGTATTCAGGAGTTCCAGCAGGTAGCACAGCAGGAGCTGCAGACCAAGGAGAACGAGATCACCGCCCCCATCTATGAGAAGATGCAGACTGCTATCAACGAGGTAGCTAAGGCTGGCGGTTATTCTATTATCCTTCCCGTTGGTGCGCTGATCTATTTCGATGAGGCAACCGTTAAGGATATCGCTCCCGAGGTTAAGGCTAAGTTGGGTGTTTCGGCTACTGCTACCCCTGCACAGTAATGAAAAGTTTGACAAGGTGATTTCGGAGCGGGTTTCGCACTTGAAATCCCTCTTGTTAAAAATAAGGTGCTGACTTTCGGGTCGGCACCTTTTGTTTTACGCCGACGGCATTGCGAAAGAGCGGAAAAAATCGTATCTTCGCCGTAGTAACCTTAAACTTGAATTGTTATGTATTCGCTTCGTACACTCCTTTCGACTCTGCTTGTGCTCATCGCGGTGAACATCGCTGCGGCTCAAGCCCCCGCTTCACTGCCCCGCACCATCGCTTCGGGCCCCTTCGATGCGGGACATATTCAGGGCATAGCGGTCGATTCCGAACACAAATATATCTACTACTCCTACACCACGATGCTCATCAAGACCGACTTCGAGGGACACATCATCGGCTCGGTTACGGGCCTGCTGGGCCACTTGGGCGATCTGGACTTCAACGCTGAGGATGGCCGCGTCTATGGCTCGCTGGAGTATAAGAACGATGCCATCGGTCAGGGAATTCTCCGAATGAAACAACTCTCTACGGAGATTACCAATGCCTTCTACATCGCTATCTTCGACGTGGATCGCATCACGCGTGAGGGTATGGATGCCGAGCGCGACGGAATTATGACGACGGTCTATCTCCCCACCGTTCTCGACGACTACCTCGCAATGGTCGATACCTCTGCGGGTCGCAAGCCCCACCGTCTGGGTTGCAGCGGAATTGATGGCGTAGCCTTTGGTCCGAAGATGGGCCGCACGAATGGCCGACAGATGCTGACCGTAGCCTATGGCGTGTATAGCGACCGCGAGCGCGAGGATAATGACTATCAGGTGCTTCTGCAGTACGATGTAAGAAAGTGGCGTCGCTACGAGCGTCCGCTCTCTCAAGGGAATATGCACACCGAGGGCCCAGCACGCCCTGCGGCGCAGTATTTCATCCCGACGGGAAACACCACCTATGGCGTTCAGAATCTGGAGTACGACCACGAGCGTGGCCTCTGGCTTATGGCTGTATATGCCGGCACGAAACCCTCGCTGCCCAACTACACGCTCTTTGCGGCTGACGCTTCGGCTCGCCCCGTGAAGCAGCCCTTGCAGGGCATCTCCTATATAAATAAAGGTAAGGTCGTGCCCTTGGCCGACTTAGGACTTCGTGATGCAAAGACGGCTATTCGTGGCTGGCATTTTGGCGTCGGATCGACGGGAATGGTGTCGCTCGGTGATGGCTATTACTACCTCTCGCACAACTATAAGGTCGAAGCAGGGCAGGGTAGCAACCTGCGTCTTTATCGTTTCACTCCCGAGCAGGATCAACCCTTCGAAGAGATAAAGTAGTATGGATCGAGCAGGAGCCATAGCCGAGATCGAGTGGTATCGTAACCTTCTGGATCGTCGTCTGCGCGATTGGGGCCGTCATCTCAAGCGCGAGGCGCGTGAACGCCTGTTGAGCAAGATTGAGCGCGTGCAGGCGTGTGAGGATCTGCAATTTAAGCAGTATGACGAGGGCTACTACATCGGTCAGCTGGACGAGGATGGCCTGCGCCACGGCTACGGCATCTACACCCGCACCACCGACAAACGCGACCGCTGGACTATGCAGGCGGGCGAGTGGATTGAGGAGCGTCCGACGGGTTCGCATACGCTCTACGAGGCCGACTGTCCCGACGAGTTGCACTACGTCGCATCGCTCTACTTCCGTGGTCGCAGGCGCGAGCGCGGCATCGTGCAGATCACGATTTCGAGCAGAGGAGTTGACTTGGAGAATCGGAAATATCGCCGCTGGGAGCGTTTCTCGCTCTCGACGATGGTGGTTGGTGGCCTTATGATCTACATCTTCCTGTTGGCCGTGACGCGCAACGCGAAGATCGGACTCTTCGTTGTTGCGGGAGTCTTTATCTTTTATCTATTGGGATTTGTGCGTGGTCGAAGATAGGCTATAAACCCTTGCGGGCAACAATCCACGCCAAAGTATTATACGCAGCAAGCACCGCCGCACGCATAAATCGCGGCAGGGCATTCAGCGCACGTACCTTACTCTCGATTCGCTTCGATAGGCGGTTGTAGGCGAAGAACTCCAGCGCACGGCGAGCCGCCTCGCTGTCTCCTCCTGCGCTCTGCAGCAGCGCCTTACCCAGAGCCACACGCGCAACATACTCGTTGCTCATCTCGCTCTCACGCTCATCGTAGAGCTCCTCCAGCGAAAACCGTGTCCGCTCGCCCCGAAACGAGGCTGCCGAGCGGTTTGATGCTCCGCGCGAGTAGAGAACAAGCTCCCGGGGGGAATATGCTATTTTTGTCGAGCGGGCTACCTTTGTCCATAGATACTGATCCTCTCCCATCCGCATACCTTCGGGAAAGCCGCCAAGTCGCAGCACAAGGTCGCGTCGCAGAATCGTGGCCGAGGGAATCAGCACATAGCCCCGCATCGACTCCGCGAAGAAATCAACCACGCCCTCCTCGGAGGGGTGGACGGGAATGGCCTGTCGGCGCCCATCATCCACGCGAAAGGCTGTGCCGAAGGCTTCGCAGTCGGGGTATAGCTTTAGCATACGCTCGAAGTTGAGCAGGTAGTCGTGATGCCACATATCGTCGCCATCCATTAGCGCCACCCACTCGCCCTTGGCTTCGGCGATGGCGCGGTTGCGGGCGGCACTCACACCAGCGTTGCTCTGACGAATAAGGCGCACGGCGGGGTAGGCCATACGTTCGACGATGGCGGCACTCTGATCCGTCGATCCATCATCCACCACAATCACCTCGCGCGGCTGCAGGCTCTGCGCCATCACGGAGTGAAGCGTCAGTTCGATGTCGGCCTGCTTGTTGTAGAGTGGAATGATGACCGAGAGAGTATCTAATCCTCTTCCTTGCTGCATATATTGCAAATGTAACGATATTTTTGTAGTTTTGCAATAGAGCAAAATCTAATGCAATGCGCCTTTCGGAGAAAATAATTTTGGCACTGCGTAATTCGTTCGATACGCTTCTCTTCTTTGCGACGATGGCCGTGAAGGAGGATTTCCGCAACCACGTCGCCCGTGCGGGAGCCGACATCTGCCCATCGCGCAGGGTGGCTATCCTCGGCAATGGCCCTTCGCTTGGCGAGCAGTTGCCCCGCCTTATCGAGCGCAGGGAGTGGGAGCAGACCGACGTGATGGCGGTCAACTTCTTTGCCCTCGGCGAGGAGTTCGAGGTGGTGCGCCCGAAATTTTATGTTATCTCCGACCCGATGTTCTTCCGTGCGGCTGGTCGTTCGCAGCGCGTGGAGGCCCTCTACAAGGCTCTCGCCGAGCGTGTTGATTGGCCGATGACGCTATATGTCCAATACTACAATCCCGAACGATTCGACTACGCCGAGGCCATCGGCCATAATCCCAATATCCGCATCGTCAGGTTCCACACGACCGTTTTTCACGGTTTTCGCAGCGTGGAGTTCTGGTGCTACCGTCACGGCCTGGGATCGGGAAATTTCGGTACGGTGGTGCAGAATTGCGAGTTCATAGCTATGTTGCTCGGCTACCGCACAATCGATCTCTATGGTGTTGACCACACTCTGCTCGAGGGACTTACGGTCGATGACGAGAATCGTCTGTGCCGCATCAAGAGCCACTACTACGACTCTGCTCCCGCCGTGGCGGTGCCAATCTATGTCAATGCCACCACACCGCCGCGTCCATATACGATGTCGTCGTATCTGGCCGAGACCGCCGAGCTATTCCGCGGTCACGAGGTGCTGCGTGACTTTGCCAACGAGCAGGGCGTGAGGATCATCAACCGTACTCGAGGCTCGATGATTGATGCCTACGAGCGTGAGCCACTTCCATAAATTCCTATGACAAAAACCCCCAGCCCGAAGGCTGAGGGAGGAGTATCTGTATGTCGGCATCCGCGGTTGTCCGACAAAGTTACTCTGTGCCAACGCTTTCGGTCCGACGTCCATCCTTGTTGAAGTCGAGCGACGTGCCGTCGGCGAGTTGCAGACGGTAGCCATCGTTGAGACGCTGTATCATCTTGACCCCCACGTTGGGGTAGTTCGAGCGTAGATATTCGGCCACCCTGTCGGGCAGCACGTCCATCGGCAGCGACCCTTGCCGAATCACAATCTGCGAGTAGTCGCCACTCCCACCGTCGAACTCAATCTCGTTGCCATCGGCAAAATAGACCGAATACTTCTCGGCCGAGGGCGAGCGGCGGTCGAGCTCCACTGAGATAACCTTCGCCTGAGGGAAATATTGCTCGACGAAGTGTTGCGAGCGCAGGGGCAGTTTCTTGAAAGCCACCTTGTGGGGCATCGCCCAGGCTGTAAGGGCGAAGAGGCAGAGTGTAAATAGAAGAATCTTTTTCATATCCTGAAGGTTTTTATCCTGCTCGGTGCAAAAGGTGTTCCAAAGAGATGCACATAGAAACAAAAGAGGGCACTAACCGTAAGTTAGCACCCTTAAGAGTTGTTAGTATGGTGAGAAAATTATTTCTCGGGACGCATCACAACCTTCACGAGGTTGCCATCGGCCAGAATCTGCTTCGCCAGAGCCTTCACGTCATCAGCCGTTACGCTATTTACGGCGTCGAGGTACTCCTTAACGAAGTCGATGTCGTACTTGTAGTAGTTGTAGATAGCCTGGCTCCACCAAGAGTTCTGCTCGATAGATTTGGTGTAGTTCTTGTTCTCGTACTCGCGGGTCTTATCCATATCCTCCTTGAGCGGGCCCTCGGCTGCGATCTTCTCCAGCTCAGCCACAACGATAGCCATCAGCTCGTCGGCCATCTGTTCGTTGGTGTCGAACTGAACCTGTGCAACATACTCGTTGGTGCGGGGCGAGAGCGAAACGCGAACACCTACACCGTAGGTTCCACCCTTCTCCTCGCGGATCGACTTCAGATAGCGGTTGTCGAGAGCGGTGGTGAGGTAGTTGGCTACCATCATATTCTTCATCGACATCTTCAGTGCGCCCGTGTAGGCGAAGAATACCGATACCTTGGGCTGCTCCATCTTGGTGCGGAAGTCGTTGGTAACACCGCCCTTTGCGTAATTAACCTTATCGTCGGTATATACGTTGCCGGGCTTCGAAGCGGTGGGCAGCGAGCCGATGTACTTCTCCACATAGGGCTTGAGCTGCTCCTCGCTCATATTACCGATGAAGGTAAAGCGGAAGTCGGCAGCGTTAGAGTACAGACGCTTGTGGATAGCGGGCATATGCTCCAGCTTGATCGACTGGATAAGCTCGGGAGTGAGCTGCTGACGGCGATAGTTGTCGTTATAGAGCGACTTCTGTACGTTCTGCGAGAAGATGAAGTCGGGATTTGCAGTCTGGTTAGCCAGCATTGAGTTGTAGCGGTTCATCAGCGTGGTGAAGTCATCCTCAGAGAAACGAGGCGCGGTGAACTGCAGGTACAGGAGCTGGAACATCGTCTCCACATCCTTCAGCGCTGCATTAGCTGTCACTACGTGCTCATAGGTGCTTACTCCAATGCCTGCGCTTGCGGTATTACCCGAGAGCTGCTTGCGAAGATCCGATGCCGAGAACTTCGAGATACCCGACATTCCCATCACGCCACCCAGCATCTGTGCCGAGTAGTACTCTGCATCAGAGAATACGGCTGCACCACCCTCTGAGGTAGCCTCCACGCCGATATTGTCGGCCTGATAGGGAGTCTGCTTGATCACAACCTTGATACCATTCTCCAGGGTCCACTCGGTGAAGCCCAACGACTCGTTCTTCACCGTCTTGGCAACCTTCGAGCCCTTCAGAGCGCTCTGGTCAGAGATCAGCGGCTCCTTCACTACATTATCCTTGAAAGGCTCAACCTCGGCAGCAACTGCGGCCTTCAATGCGCCAACAAGCTCAGCCTCGGTGGGAACGGCTACGCCATCCTTCTTGGGTGAGTTGGCTACGATAACCACATTCTTCAGCGGCTCGTACATCTGCTTAACCGTTGCGTTGATCGCATCGCACGAGATCATCTCCACGATCTGCTTGTCGAGCTGGTACTCAGTCTCGGCATCGTAGATGGGTGTACCGCTGCGGAAGTTGTCCAGATACTGATTTGCAAAACGTGAGTGGCGACGATCCTCGCGGCTGTTGTACTGTGACTCCAGGCTTGAGAGGATGTTGTTCTTGGCGCGCTCCCACTCGCCCTCGGTAAAGCCGTGGCGACGCATACGCTCCATCTCGGTAAGAAGAGCCTTGTAACCCTCCACGATCTTGCCATCGCGTGTTACGACCTGACCGATCGTGAGCTCCAGCGTGGGGATGATACCCATCGAGGTTGCGGGCTCGAAAAAGGCCTGAATGAAGGGTGCATCGGGCTTGCGGGCGATGTCCGACAAGCGCTCGTTGATCATTTCGGTGATGTATGATTTCAGGATGTTGGTCATCTCGTACATCATCGTGTTGTTCATCTCCTTGGGCATAGCCTGCGACTTGTACATAATCATCAGGCTCGACTGCTGCATCTCGGGATCGGCAAAGATGCTTACGATAGGCTCCTCGTTGTCGGGAACGACGATAACATCCTTCTTCGCTGCATCGGCCGCAGCGGCGGGAATGTCGGCCATAATGGTCTTAATCTTCTGCTCAACCTTATCCACGTCGATGTCACCAACCACGACAACAGCCTGATAGTCGGGGCGATACCACTTCGTGTAGAATGCCTCCAGATCGCTGTGGTCGAAGCCCTTCAGGCCATCCAGATAACCGATCAGGTTGCGGTGCTCGTAGAGTGTACCCTTACCGATGGCCTTGATCATCTCGATCTGTGAGCGCCACTGTGCGCCGTCGCGCGTACGCAACTCCTCCTTGATTACGCCACGCTCCGAGTCAATCTCCTTCGGATCGAGGGTGATGAAGTGCGACCAGTCGTGCAGGATCATCAGCGTCGAGTCCACAACGCTCTCGCGTGCTACGGGCACGTCGGTCATATAGTACTGTGTGTAGTCCCACGATGTACCTGCGTTGAGGTTAGCACCGAACTTAACGCCAATCTTCTCCAGATACTCGATCAGCGACTTGCCGGGGTAGCTCTTCGTACCGTTGAATGCCATATGCTCCAGGAAGTGAGCCAGACCCTGCTGGTTGTCGTTCTCCTGAATGGCACCTACATCGTGCAGGATGTAGAACTCGGCCATACCCTTGGGTTTCTCGTTGTGACGGATGTAGTAAGTCAGTCCGTTGGGCAGCACACCTTTTCTTACGGCGGGGTCAGCGGGCAACGGCTGCTGCATCGCCTCCATCTGCGCCTGTGCTGCGAAGGTTACGCCCAGCACTGCGGCCATAACCAAAAGCAAAAATCTTTTCATACGTTGTTGGTTTTAACTCTTTTTATTCCTTGTTTTCCTTGTTGTTCTCTCTCTCGGCGCTCTGCTCGATTGTTTCGGCGGCCTGCTGCTTCGGCTTTTTGTGGATGCACGAGCCGGCTATCAGTCCGATGAGCATTCCTATGCCCATTCCGAAACTCATTTTGCCCAGCAACAGCGATCCAACGGCAGCACCCGCGGCCAGACCTATCACCATACCCAAAGCCATATAGGTCTCCACGACCACAACTTCGGTGTGTTGCTTGGCCTCTTCCATCAGCTGCTCGTCCTCGCTCTTCTTCGGGCTATCGTCGCCCTCGAGTGCGCTCTCGTCAATAAACGGATTCTTTAGTTTCATATTGTTATTCTCTGCGGGCTGCCACATTGACCTGCCCCTATATTAGTCGCAAAAAAACTCTGCACGCTACAAATTTAATCCATTATTTTTATTCGCATCGCATTTTTCACTCTTTTTTAATTGCCCGCGTGCGCCCGCGCGTAAGGCGACGGGTGAAAATGACGAAAAAATATGATAATTCGTCGAAATATTTTACCTTAGCCTTAACAACCATAACAAAATATCGCTATATTTGTAATAGAATAAAACAACGACTTAAAAACGATAATAATTATGAACGTTAACAATGTAATGGCAGATCTCGAGCGCAAGCACCCCGGTGAGAGCGAGTATCTGCAGGCAGTACGCGAAGTGCTGGAGTCTATTGAGGAGGTTTACAACGATCACCCCGAGTTCGAGCAGGCGAAGATCGTTGAGCGTATGGTCGAGCCCGACCGCATCATCACCTTCCGTGTAACGTGGGTTGACGACAAGGGCGAGATCCAGACCAACCTCGGTTACCGTGTTCAGTTCAACAGCGCCATCGGTCCCTACAAGGGAGGTATCCGTTTCCACGCTGCTGTGAATCCCTCGATGTTGAAGTTCCTCGGTTTCGAGCAGACCTTCAAGAATGCGCTTACGACGCTCCCGATGGGTGGCGCAAAGGGCGGTTCTGATTTCAGCCCCAAGGGCAAGTCTGACGCTGAGATTATGCGTTTCTGCCAGGCCTTTATGCTTGAGTTGTGGCAGAACATCGGTCCCGACACCGACGTTCCCGCAGGTGACGTGGGCGTAGGTGGCCGCGAGATCGGATATATGTACGGTATGTACAAGAAGCTCGCCCGCGAGTACAACACAGGTGTGCTGACGGGTAAGGGCCTGACGTGGGGCGGTTCGCTCGTGCGTCCCGAGGCTACGGGCTACGGTGCGCTCTACTTCGTTGAGCATATGTTGCATCAGGCCGGCAAGTCGATCGAGGGCAAGACGGTTGCTATCTCTGGCTTCGGTAACGTGGCTTGGGGCGCAGCGCAGAAGGCTACGGAGCTTGGCGCAAAGGTTATCGCAATCTCTGGTCCCGACGGCGTTATCCACAATCCCAACGGAATGACTCCCGAGAAGATCGACTATATGTTGGAGCTCCGCGCATCAAACCGCGACATCGTAGCTCCCTTTGCCGAGCGTTTCCCCGACTCGACCTTCATCCCCGGCAAGAAGGCGTGGAGCATCAAGTGCGACATCGCACTGCCTTGCGCATTCCAGAACGAGCTGACGGGTGCCGATGCCGAGGAGCTTCTGGCAAACGGAACGTGGTGCGCAGCTGAGGTGTCGAATATGGGTTGTACGCCAGAGGCTATCTCAGCCTTCCAGAAGGCGGGTATTCTCTTCGCTCCCGGTAAGGCCGTAAATGCAGGTGGCGTGGCTACCTCAGGTCTGGAGATGACGCAGAACGCGCAGCACCTCTCTTGGTCGGCCGAGGAGGTTGATCAGAAGCTGCACTACATTATGTCGCAGATCCACAACGCTTGCGTAACCTACGGTGAGCAGCCTAACGGCTACATCAACTACGTTAAGGGTGCCAACATCGCAGGCTTTATGAAGGTGGCACAGGCTATGCTTGAGCAGGGCGTCATATAATAGAAATCGCCTAACAAGGCTCTTTTGGCGTCTGGCTTGCGTGCGAAATGCTCACATACGCTCAGTATGCTCCGCTTTCGCCCACTGCGACCAGCCTCAAAATAGCTCTTGTTATACGATTTCTTCCAAAATAAAAGGAGCCTGTCTGCTATGTGCGGACAGGCTCCTTTCACTAAAAGTCAAGCAGCTTATATTTTTGTCGTGTGGCCGTCATCGAGATCTTCTCCTGAAAATGCCACCACTCCTTGACGTAGGGCCTCAGGCCAACCGCGTCCATAATCTCCAGCAGCAACTTCCTGTTCTCGGCGGCCTCGCGCGAGATCAAACCCTCGCTCACCAATCCATCGACGTAGGCCTTGTATCGCGCAAGCTCCACATCGTTATCCTCGCCCACCCAGGCCTCGCGGCCGAAGTGGTCGAAGTCTGCACCCATATCGAGCGGACGGCCCTGCGCATCGACAATCGTCAGATCGACCGCCACGCCGTAGTTGTGTCGGCCTCCGCGCTGACCGTCGGCTACATAAATCTGCAACGGAGTCCCCTCCACAGCCTTGCGCATACGTCGCTGAACGCTGATCGGGCGTGCCGCGTCGTATATGAGCAACGAGTATCCCGCTCGGCGCTGGCGCAGAATCTGCTGTGCCTGCACGACCTTTTTGGCGAAGTGGGGTAGCAGGTAGGCCGTTGTAAGCGAGCCGTACATATTCTCGCCGACGAAATTATCCTCCGTTGCGTATTTCAGCTCCACGCCAATCTCCTTGTCCAGAGTCTGCACATCGACAAGGCCATACTCTTTCATCTTCGCGTCGAACTCATCGCTCTGAGCCGATACGTTGCCACAACCGCAAATCGCAAGAAGCAGCCCGATTGCAAAAACTACTCTCTCCATTTCGTGTAGGGGTTTTTCAATAGTTGCGAATTGTAGTAACGAACATCGCCTGTAACCTCTTCGCCGAGCCACTCGGGACGGATGAACTCCTCCTCTTCGCTCGCAAGCTCCACCTCCGCCAGTATCAGCCCCTCGTTAGCGCCGTAGAAACAATCGACCTCGAAGGTGTGTGCCCCGATGGGAGCGAGATGGCGGCGCTTCTCGATCTTTCCCGGACTGAAGCGTAGCAAATCGCGCGCCTCGGCCAGAGGAATCTCATATTCCCACTCCTCGCGCGAGAGTCCTGCCGCATCGCTGCGCCCTTTTATTGTGAGGTAGCCACGCTCGTCACGCGTGCGAACGCGGAAAGTCAGGCCATCGCCTCGGCCGATGTAGCCCTGCTCGATGTAGGTCGATGACTGTACGTCGGGAAGAAAATCCCCCCGAACCAAAAATTTTCTTTCAATCTCCTTTGCCATTTGTAGTTTCGAAACCCCTGCTGCGGAGCCTACCGTAGGCTCACTCGGTTTCTCTGTCAAAGATAGTATTTGCGGCGTGGAATACCAAAAAATAGGCAAAAAAACGGGGTTCTATATATAATATAAATATAGGTATAAATGGCAAAAAACAAGAAATTGCAAAAAATATGAAAAAAATAGTGGGAAAAGTTTGCAGGTATGAAAATAATGCCTACCTTTGCATCCGCAATCAGGAAATAAGTTCTTACAAAACGAAGCAATAAGTTGCAAACCGAAAGGCGAGCAGCGCTTCAAAAAAGAAACTTAAAAAAAAGTTTGCAAAAAGTTCTTGAAAAATTTGGTGGTTAAAAAAAAAGGTCTTACCTTTGCACCACTTTCCGCTTCGAAATTGCGAAAGCGGTTTTTCAAACGGTTCTTTGATTTACTGGTTATATAATTGAGAGAAAATGTAGTATTTATCTGTCAATTCCTTTAAAGGAAGAGAAGTAGTCAGGACT
>JAFOEH010000226.1 GCA_017380275.1 Alistipes sp. | reverse complement strand
GGGATTCCCGCTGCCCTGATTGCCTTTTCCACTTTGAAATCATATTTGTACTTGAGGACATCTTTGTTCACCTCGGTCTTGACACTATGGGAAGCTGTGAAGGAGTACTGCCACATAGCTATGTGACGGTTGGCAAGGCCCTCGGTGGGAGTATTTATGGCGTCGAGACGGCTAATCAGAGGCTTCGGAGAGCGGTTGGTGAAGCGCACGGCGTTGAGGTTGCGAGTACGGTAGTAGAGGGGGACGAGCTGCTCGATGCGATGGCGATCGGTGATAATCGAGAGCTTATAGTTGGCATAGCGGCTTGGCAGACACATACGGACAGAGTCGTAGATGGCCTGAACATTATCCTCGCGGAAGGGATAATAGGACAATCCGATCGAGGCGTAGATCTCGAGTTGGTCACCCGAAGAGCGGGTACGATCTACCTTGGCACTGCCGCCCAACACCTCGCGTGATACGATGCGGGTGAGCACATCGGAGATTTCGTCGCGCACGTCGGAAGAGAGTGCTTGAGCTGAAGCTATACTTGATGTAAAGAGTGCTAATAGTAGTGATATATAGAAAAATATATTACGTCGCAGATTCATCATTGGGGTTATGTTTAGTAGAGATTAACCAAAGTCCAAAGATAGTAAATAATGCGTTATAACCCAACAATTCAAAGCCAATAAAATAGTCAAATTTATTGGCCATCACCCACTGCAACAGATAACTCGCAATGGGCGAGAGAATTGCCACCATAGCTACCCACCGGCCTCGCAGAGAGCGGCACGTAAACAGGCCAAAGGCGAACAGGCCGAGGATTGGGCCGTAGGTATAGCCAGCGAGTTTGAAGACAAGATTGATAACGCTATCATTACCAAAGCGATAGAAGGTGTAAGCCATAACCATCATAACCGTAGCCATTGCGACGTGTACCCAACGGCGAAGACGCGTAAGAGCAGCCTCGTCGTAGCGTCGGCGACCGCCCAAGATGTCGATCGTAAAGGAGGTTGTGAGCGAAGTGAGCGACGCTCCCGCAGATGAATATGTACTTGAGATAAGACCTATAACAAACACTACTCCAGCGATTAATGGCAATCCGCCCTGAACAGCAACAAAGGGGAATACATCATCCCCTCGTGAGGGAACAGCAAGGCCAGCAAAGTCTATATAGCGGTAGAGCAACGCGCCCAACACCAAGAAGAGCAGGATGACCACGATTTGGCAGAGGGCCGTCAGCACGATATTAATCTGCGAGTCGCGCTTGGTGCGGCAGCTCATATTGCGTTGCATCATATCCTGATCGAGGCCCGTCATTGCCACCAAACACAAAGCTCCGCCAGCGACCATCTTCCAGAAATAGCGGGCCGACGAGGGATCGTCAAAGAACCACATCTGCGAATATGGCGATGACTTGACCAACTCAATGGTTGCTCCCAACGAGAGATCCATTCGGCTGCAGACAACCGCAATGCAAATCACAACGGCCGCCACGAGGCATAGGCTCTGCAGGATGTCGGTAACGATGAGCGAGCGCACGCCTCCTCGAACAGTATAGAGCCAGACCAGAAGCATCGTAAAGGCGAGGTTGGCGGCAAAGTCTATGTTGAGATGATCGAATACAAGAAGCTGCATCACAAGGCATACAACATAGATTTTAAGAGCTGAGCCGACAACCTTGGCCACAAGGAAGCACCACGCTCCCGTAAGATGGGCAGCCGAGCCGAAGCGGCGGTCGAGGTACTCGTAGAGCGAGACCACCCCACTGCGATAAAAAACGGGGATCAGGACAAAGGCTACGATGAGTTGGCCTAACGTAAAGCCCACGACCATCTGCATATAAGAGAATGAATCGGCAGCCACCGATCCCGGCACAGAGATGAAGGTAACGCCCGACATAGCTGCCCCGATCATAGCCAGCGTTGCGCGTGGCCACGAGGTGCGGCGGTTGCCTATGAAAAAGCTGTCGTTATCGGCTCCGCGCGAGGAAAAATGGGCCAGCACGAAGAGCAGAAGTATATAGGCAGCAAGAGTTATCAGTACCAAATAGGGCGACATTGGACTTTATTTTACGTTAATTTTATCTCAATCGACCACAAAAGTGATTTTTTTCACCGCACAAAGATAACAATTCGCCACAAAAAAATTGTGGCATAAAATAATTTTAATATATTTGCGTGGAGCTAAAGGTGCTCCAATGAAAGTTAGTTAGTTTATATTATAACAGAAAATTAATTAATAATAAGATTTATACTATGGCCAGATCATTAAAGATTAGAGATTTGTCATTGCGCGACGGACAGCAGTCTTCGTTTGCTACCCGTATGACACAGGAGCAGATCAATCGTTGTTTGCCCTACTATAAGGACGCAGGCTTCTTCGCAATGGAGGTGTGGGGAGGTGCTGTGCCCGACTCAGTTATGCGC
>JAFOEH010000225.1 GCA_017380275.1 Alistipes sp. | reverse complement strand
GGTCGATTCTTTTCTCTTCCATACTTGTGTGTGTTTTTTTTGAATTTGAGACCAAAAGTAGCATTTAATCAAATACGTTATGCCACTTTTTGCACCAAAACGAAAAAAGGGCAATTTTAGAGGAAAAAGTTGCTCTTTTTTTCAATAACTAAATCAAAAAACATCTATGGGAATGAATTGTATTCAGAATCGCTCGGTGAGAAAGGAGCGAATCGAGCGTGGGCAGATGGCTTTTGCCCACAATTTTGGTGAAGGCGCACTGGGCGGAGCAAAGCAGCAGTCGCAAGGCTACATCAAGCTGACTCTGCGTCGCAGGCGCGAGTCGCTTGTGAACTACATCGCTCGTTTTGTGCGCGAGATGGAGCAGGGCGTAAGGCTCAGCGCGCGGAGGTTGCACTATGGTGACTCGACGGTGAAGAATTATCGTGGCTTCGCGGTGCAATTTGGTCACTTCTGTGCCTATCGGGAGCGAAGCTATAACTTCTCGGACATCGATATGCAATTCTATAACGACTTTGTGGCCTATTTTAACTCGAAAAACTACTCCGTAAATACTATCGGTCGCCATATCAAGGAGTTGAAGATAATAATGCGGGCTGCACGCGAGGAGGGTTTGCACAGCAACGACGCCTTCGAGAACCGTAAATTCCGCGTGCTGACGGCCGAGGCGGAGAGCATCTATCTGACCGAGTCGGAGATTCGTGCCATTGCACGGGTCGATCTCTCGGACTCGCGTAACTGCGATGTTGCGCGCGATATCTTCCTTGTCGGCTGCTACACGGCGCAGCGCTTCAGCGACTACTCCACAATCGGTGAGGGCAATGTGCGCGAACTCGATAATGGCCAGCGGGTTATCGACCTGAAGCAACGCAAGACGGGCAACCACGTCGTCATTCCCGTCCGAGCCGAGCTGCAGAGGATTTTAGATAAATATGGCAATCGTCTGCCGCTGAGCTACGAGCAGAAGGTGAACAAATATATCAAGGAGGTGGCACGTCGGGCGGGTATCACCTCGAAGGTCAAGATGTCGTATGTCCAGAAGGGCGAGCGCCGCCAGCGACTTGTCGAGAAATGCGATTTGGTCAAGACTCATACGGCTCGCCGTAGCGGTGCAACGAATATGTATCTGGCGGGCGTGCCGACCATCGCCATAATGAAGATTACGGGCCACAAGACCGAGCGCGAGTTTATGAAGTATATCCGAATTACTGAGGAGCAGACGGCAATTGAGCTGATGAGCCACCCCTACTTCAGCGGTCGCCGGTCGGCTGCGAGCTGTGGCGTGCGTCAGCCACGACGTGCAGTGGGAGATGGCGTAACGTGCAAAAAATGATTAATCTACAATCCTAAAAGTGCGAAGGAAAAGATTTTTTTGTATATTTGTAATGTGGAAATCCGTCTTTCGGAGGAAAACGCGGAGAATAGAATTTACTAACCCAATAAACACAAAATCTAATGACAACATTTCGACATTTAGGAGTTGCGGCGCTGGCTGTTATGATGCTCAGCGGCTGTGGACAGAAGTGGACAAGTGAGGACAAGGGTTCTCACATCGAGATCACTCAAAAGAAGGGCGCAACGCTCGGCTATTCGGCATCGTCGGGTGTGCAGATCCTGACCAAGGGCGGTTACGCCTTCAAGGATCTGAACCGCAACGGCAAAGTGGATGTATATGAGGATTGGCGCAAGCCCGTGCAGCAGCGTGCCGAGGATCTGGCATCGCAGATGACAATCGAGCAGATCGCAGGTCTTATGCTCTATAGTGCCCATCAGGCCGTGCCTACCGAGGAGATTTCGGAGGCACAGATGAAGTTTCTCACGGAGGATAACCTCCGCCACGTTCTGGTAACTCGCGTAGGCAGCCCTGAGATTGCTGCCAAGTGGAGCAACAACGTGCAGGCTTACGTCGAGGGTATCGGCTTGGGTATCCCCGCCAATAACTCTTCAGACCCGCGTCATAGCGCAGGCGAGAACGTAGAGTACTACGTCGGTGCGAGTGGCGACATCTCGTTCTGGCCCTCTTCACTCGGTATCGCCGCTACGTTTGATCCCGCGGTGATGGAGCAGTTTGGTAAGATTGCATCGGAGGAGTATCGCGCTCTGGGTATCGCTACGGCACTCTCTCCGCAGATTGATATCGCTACCGAGCCTCGCTGGAGCCGTTTCAATGGTACGTTCGGTGAGGATCCCGACCTCTCGACCGATATGGCTCGCGCCTATGTCGATGGCTTCCAGACCTCGGAGGGT
>JAFOEH010000031.1 GCA_017380275.1 Alistipes sp. | reverse complement strand
TGTTATCTTTGGGCACATTGTATAATATTGATTGTAAGCACTTGCGCCTTTTGGCCAGCAACTCTTAAGACTACACGACGAGTATGGGTTTTTTGACCAAACTTTTATCCTATCCCTATCGAATGGCGATCACTCTTCGCCATTGGATGTTCGATTGTGGTCTTCTTAAGAGCGAGAGCTTCCCCATCCCCATCATCTGCGTCGGCAACATCACCGTCGGTGGCACGGGCAAAACCCCCACAGCGGAGATGATCCTCGGCTATATGAAGGATCACTACAACGTGGCCCTCCTTTCACGAGGCTATGGCCGCCGTACGAAGGGCTACCTTGAGGTCAAAACCTCTTCGTCATACCGCGATGTTGGCGACGAGCCGCTGCAGATCAAACTCAAATTCCCCGATGCACTTGTTGTCGTTTGCGAGAAACGCGCCGAGGCCATCCACCGCATTATGCGCGAACATCCCGAGATCAACCTCATCGTTATGGACGACGGCTTCCAGCACCGCTACGTCAATGCCCGCATCAATGTCGTTATAATCGACTCTACGCGTCCCTATTACGAGGACGATTTCCTCCCTGCAGGAACGCTGCGCGACAAGATCTCGTCGCTCGATCGTGCCCACTACTTCATCGTGACTAAGTGTCCCGCCGATATGCAGCCTCTCGATCAGCGTATCTGGCGCAAGAACCTGCATAAGATTGCCTATCAGAAGGTCTATTTCACCCGTGTTGTGCCTACCCACGCCGTAGCGCTTTTCCCCACCGAGAATAGACTTGAACCAGGCGCCGAGGTGATCGTAATGTCGGGCATCGGCAATCCGCGAGCCTTCCTCTCGGATGTTAAGAAGAACTATAAGGTTGTCGCCAACCTCACTTTCTCCGACCACCACGTCTACTCTGTCACCGACATCGAACGTATCGTGACTCTGCTCGAGAAATATCCTAACGCGATGATCCTCACCACGGAGAAGGATTCTGTTAAGCTGCGTCGTTCGAAGCGTGTTCCCGATCTGATGCGCAAGCGATTGTTCTACCAGCCGCTGAAGGTTGAGTTCCTCGAGGGCTCCGATCCCAACTTCCTCGGTACGCTCAAGAGCGACCTTGAGGGCAAGGTGCACCTCGATCCCAATGTGTAAAAGTTAAACGTAAGAAATATGATTAATAAAGTAATTCTGGTAGGAAACGTGGGTGTCGACCCCGAGATTCGTACCACCGAGTCGGGCGTTAAGGTTGCCCGCGTGCGCCTGGCCACCACCGAGCGCATATATAACCGACAGACCAACGAATCGACCGACCTGACCGAGTGGCACACAGTCACTCTGTGGCGTGGTCTGGCTGATGTTGCCGACCGCTATGTCCGCAAGGGTAGCCAGCTCTATATCGAGGGCCGTCTGCGTACGCGTGAGTGGACCGATAAGGATAATATCAAGCGCTATTCAACTGAGATTCTGGCCGACGATATGAAGCTCCTCGGTCGCCGCTCCGACAATCAGTCAGCGCCGGGAGGTATGCAAGTCGCATCGCAGCCCTACCAGCAGCCCGCGCAGCAGGGAGGCTACTCTCAGCCCTACCAGCAGCCCGCCGCCGCACCCTCCTACGCGCAGCCGAGCTATCAGCAGCCCGCCTCACCCTCAATCCCTGCTCCGCAGGAGGATCCCGACGATCTACCGTTCTAATTATAATAAAGTTATGCAATAGAATCTGTCCGAAATTTCGGGCAGATTTTTTTGTTTATAAGGTGCTGATATAGTGTAATCGTTACCAAAATGTAACTTACTTACCTTTTTGTGCCGTCTTGATTTTTACTCGCCGCCGAGCTACCTTTGCTCTCAAACTAATATATATAGGTATGAAAAGGATTCTATTTTTGATGGTCGCTCTGTTGGCCATCTCGACTGGTGCTTGGGCTCGCGGTGGCAAGGATGCCGACCGCAAAGCTGTCGAGCAGATTGTCGATTCTTACATCAAGACCATCAACGATGGCGATTTGGAACTCGTTGGCAAGATCTGGACACACGATCCCGTAGCCTCATTCATCGGCCCTCAGGGACGTTTTCAGGGTTATGAGGAGGTACGCGACAAGCTTGTTACGAGCTTCAAGAACGGATTCTCGAAGCGCAACCTTCGCAAGGATGAGCTTACGATTGTCATCGAGGGTAAGTCGGCATGGGCCGAGTTCACTTGGACTTTCGATTCAGTGAATAACAACGGGCAGGAGCACACCTCTCGCGGTCGTGAGACGCAGATTTTCCGTAAGGAGAAAGATGGCTGGAAGTTGGTACATATCCACTACTCTGGCCTGCGCAATAACTAAATAAAAAAGGCTACCATTCGGGTAGCCTTTTTTATTTACTCTATCTCACACTTCACGCACTCAATTCCAACCCTCTGCAGGAGTTTCAATCCATCCTCCGAGCGGTAGTCGTCACAATACACCACGCGCTTGATACCCGCTTGAATGATCAGCTTCGAGCACTCGATGCAAGGCGCCGCCGTAATATATAAGGTAGAGCCGTCGCAGTTGTTGGCGCTCTTTGCCACCTTCGTAATGGCGTTTGCCTCGGCGTGCAGAACGTAGGGCTTTGTCTTGCCCGTTACCTCGTCCTCGCAGATGTTCTCAAATCCCGATGGCGTACCGTTGTATCCGTCCGATATAATCATCTTATCCTTGACGATGAGCGCACCCACCTGACGGCGCACGCAGTACGAGTTCTCGGCCCAGATGCGCGCCATACGCAGGTAACGCATATCCAATTGGCGCTGTTTCTCCTCTTGATATCCCATAGCAGAGTGCGTATTTTAGTCAATTACAGTCCCTTACCGTGGCACTGCTTGTACTTCTTACCGCTACCGCAGGGGCAGGGATCATTTCGGCCCACCTTCTTCTCGACCTTGATCGGCGCGGGCTTCGACTTCTCGGCCTGGCCAGCTGCTGCCGCTGCTGCCATACGCGATGCCTGCAACTTGTTCACATCGACCTTCGCCTTCTGCTGACGCTGCTGCTGAACTGCCTCGGGGTTGTTCTCACGAACGGGGATGTAAGCCTTGTTCAGTATTGCCAGCGACTCGCGGTTAACCTTTTGCAACATCTTCGAGAAGAGGTTATATGACTCGAGCTTATAGATCAACAGCGGATCCTTCTGCTCATACTGTGCATTCTGTACGCTCTGTCGCAACTCGTCCATCTCGCGCAGGTGCTCACGCCAAGCATCGTCGATGGTCGTAAAGAGTACAATCTTCGAGAATACCTTGTAAATATCGTATCCATCGCTTGCCTTGCAACGCTCCAATGTTACGGGGACGTGGAATCCCAAGTGTCCGTCGGTGATGGGGAAGTGCATCACGCGATCCATCGTCAGCTCGTTATCCTTGTACACGATCTCCATCGTCTGGCGGATTGTGTCGGCTACGGCCTTCTGGCGACGATCGAAGAGCGTATGCAGGTCCTTAACAATCATCTCGACAATCTCCTTGGGCTTAGCCGAGTTGTATGTTGCCTCATCGAACGTAGGCTGCAGCGCAACCTCACGGATCAGATCGAACGAGAATGTCTCGTAGTCCACACCCTCGTGCGACTCCATAAAGCTCTCGGCGTAGTCGCACATAATGTTATTGAGGTCGATCTCAATCTGCTCGCCATACAGGGCGTGGCGACGACGTGTGTAGATAACCTCACGCTGTGAGTTCATTACATCGTCATACTCCAGCAGACGCTTACGAATACCGAAGTTGTTCTCCTCTACCTTCTTCTGCGCACGCTCGATGGCCTTGGTCATCATCGAAGCCTGAATAACCTCGCCCTCCTGAATGCCCATCTTGTCCATCATCGAAGCGATACGCTCCGAGCCGAACAGGCGCATCAGATCATCCTCCAGCGATACGAAGAACTGCGATGAACCCGGATCGCCCTGACGTCCCGAACGACCGCGCAGCTGGCGATCGACGCGACGGCTCTCGTGGCGCTCCGTACCTACGATAGCAAGACCTCCTGCGGCCTTAACCTCGGGCGTAAGTTTGATATCGGTACCACGACCCGCCATATTTGTAGCGATAGTCACCTGACCTGAACGACCAGCCTCGGCTACAATCTGCGCCTCCAACTGGTGTTGCTTGGCATTCAATACATTGTGCTTGATACCACGCAACTTCAACATACGGCTCAATAACTCCGAAATCTCGACAGATGTTGTACCAACCAATACGGGGCGTTTCTGCTCTACCAGTCGTACAACCTCATCAATTACAGCGTTATATTTCTCGCGCTTTGTTTTGT
>JAFOEH010000224.1 GCA_017380275.1 Alistipes sp. | reverse complement strand
TATGGTTTGCTCCTTTTCTTTTTGCATATAGCACCATATCTTTTGTACAAGACTTAAATTGGCTGTTGGGCTGTACGCGTAGTACTATCCCAGCAGCCAATTTTTCGCTTTGCACAAAATCTACGGCACTCTATTCAAAAATTAAGAGGGGCAGATTGGTACTATATGTAAAAAGAAACGTACCTCGTTGTCTGTTACCTTTGGTGGCAGCCGCCGACTGTTATGTTACACACCCTCCAAAATCCTCCCTCCTGTGAGGAAGAACTTGTTATTATTTCGGTTAAGAGAGTTTATACCTTATATATATTATATAGAAAAGTGGATGTCATTGCAGGAATAAGATAAAATTTTTCTTAATTTTGTAGTTAATACTAACCAACAACCTTTTTCTATGAAAAGAATTATTTGTTTTGCAGTGGCGGCAGTGATGCTGTTGGCCTCGTGCACGAAACCTAAAGCAGAGTATGATGTGTGCGTCTATGGCGGTACGTCGGCAGGTGTTATTGCCGCCTATGCCGTAGCCAAGCAGGGTAAAACAGTATTGCTCGTGGAGCCGGGACGTCGTCTTGGTGGTATGACCTCGGGCGGATTGGGACAGACCGATATCGGTAACAAGCAGGTTGTGAAGGGCCTCTCACTCGATTTCTATCGCCGTGCGGGTGCTAACTACGGCACTCTTGAGAGCTGGATTTTTGAACCCAAGGTGGCTGAGGCTATCTTCAAGGGGTACATTGAGCGTGGTGCTGTGGAGGTGCTCTATGACAATCGCATTGTCGGTGCGCAGAAGCAGGGTGCGACGATAAAGTCTATCTTCCTTGAGGAGGTCAAGGGCGAGCCTCTGAACGAGATTTACGCTAAGCAGTTTATCGACTGCTCGTACGAGGGCGATTTGATGGCTGCAGCAGGCGTAAGCTATGTGGTTGGTCGCGAGGATAATAAAGTATATGGCGAGGATCACAACGGCGTTCAGATGCAGCACCTGCATCAGTTTGTCGATGGCGTTGATCCCTACGTCGTAAAGGGCGATCCAGCGAGCGGTCTGTTGTGGGGTATTTCGCCCGAGACGATGGCCGCTACGGGATCTGGCGACAAGAAGGTGCAGGCATACAACTACCGAATCTGCCTCACGAGTGATCCCGAGAATATGCTCCCCATCGAGAAGCCAGCTAACTACGATGCTTCGCGCTATGAATTGTTGTTGCGCGTGATTGAGGCGCAGAAGAAGTATAAACTCAACGATTACTTCATCGTCAGCCCGATGCCCAACAACAAGACCGACATCAACAATCGAGGCCCATTTTCGTCGGATATGATCGGTATGAACTACGGCTACCCCGAGGGTACGTATGAGGAGCGTCAGCAGATCATTGAGGCGCACAAGGACTACACGCTCGGTCTGCTGTGGTTCATCGGTAACGATGAGCGTGTCCCTGCGCAGTTGCGCGAGCAGATGCTGGCGCTGGGACTCCCCAAGGACGAGTATGTTGAGTATGGCCACTGGACGCCGCAGCTCTATATTCGCGAGGCGCGCCGTATGGTGGGTGAGTATGTAACCACGCAGGCCAATTGCGACAACGTGACTTCTGTAGAGGATGGCGTAGGTATGGCGGCCTATACAATGGATTCGCACAACTGCCAGCGCATCGTAATCGAGAAGGATGGCGTAATGATGGTTAAGAATGAGGGTAATGTCGAGATTTCTGGCGGTTTGCCTTACGACGTTTCGTATCGTTCAATTACGCCTAAACGTGAGGAGTGCGACAACCTGCTCGTTCCCGTATGTCTTTCAGCAAGCCATATCGCCTACGGCTCGATCCGTATGGAGCCCGTATTTATGCTTCTGGGCCAGAGTGCTGCCAAGGCTGCGTGTATGGCAATCGATGCTGGCGTAAAGGTGCAGGAGGTTGATGTGAAGCAGATTCAGCGTATGTATGAGGAGGATCCTCTGCTGGATGGTACGCCTGCCGATGTCGTTGTTGATGATTCTAACTTTGAGGTGCCCGATGGTTGGCAGCGCATCGTTAAGAACAACGGTTATGGCCGCTCGTATCTTGTGCTCGATAAGACCTCAGCGGAGAAGAGTTTGCGCTATCCCTTTGAGGTTAAGAACGATGGTCGCTACACGATTTACACCTATCATATCCGTCGCGCCGAGTCATCTAAGGTGATGGAGCTGGTTGTAAACGACGGAAAGTCGGATCGTGACGTTGTGATTGACTCGGAGAAGATCACCATCAAGGGCCAGACTTCGGGTGAGTGGGTATCGCTCGGCGAGTACGACCTGCGTGCTGGAGAGAAGGGATACGTTGAGTTCACCAATCGTGGAAATGTTACGGGACAGATTTGCGCGGATGCGGTTCTGTTGGTAAAGAAATAGTTATTGAATAGTAAATAAAAAATCCGAGACTCTGTGTGAGCCTCGGATTTTTTTGTTGAGTTAAGATTCTACTTCAAATCCAAATAATACGGCGCGGGGAAGTGCATACCATACATTCTAAGCCCCTCCGCGCGGGCCTTCTCGATAAGCATCTTGCGCGAAGCTACGGCATTTACCTTATCCGTATCGAAGCGAGCGCAAATCTCGGGGTGCTCCAGCTGAAGAGCTACGCCGTGCATCACATCGCCCGCAATCATCACCTCGCCTACGAGATATGCCGTGTGGCCGGGCGTATGACCTACCGCAGCAATAGCCTCCACGTCGCAGGGCAGAGCCTCGCTTGTGGTGAAGATCTTAACGCGGTCACCGTACGCCTCAATCATTGCACGCATCTGCGCCGAGCGCTCCTCGCCCATAGCAATCCAGCCATCGTACTCGATCTTGGGGATGTAGAGCGTAGCATTCTCGAACACAGCCTTGCCATCGCGCGTCATACCGCCGATGTGGTCGCCGTGCATATGAGTGATCATAACGTAGTCGATGTCGGCTGCCGTGTAGCCGGCTTTGTTCAATGCAGGCAACAGCTGCGAATCGTTGTTGCCGTTGCCCGCATCGAATAGAATCTGCTTATCTTGCGTATTTACCATAAAGGCACAAACCGAGGCGGGCACACCCTCCTGCAGTCCGAGTGATTCGATCAAACCCTCGGGGGCTGTCTCGGCAAATAGAGCTGCCTGCATAAGGCGCGGTTGCAGATTGTCCTGCAGAGCTACAACCTCCACCGTCGCGGGCTTCTGGCACGAGCCAAGCAACGCCACGATGGCTACAAACATTGTTGCGAAAGATAAGCGTTTCATATTGTCAAAGTTTTAAGTTAAACGTCGTTTGATTACAAACCGCGATTGCGCAATAGAGCGTCAATCTTAGGCTCGCGGCCACGGAAGTTCTTGTACATAACCATACCGTCGTCGATACCGCCCGGTGTGAGGACGTAGTCGCGGAACTTCTTGGCAACCTCCTGATTGAAGATGTCGCCCGTCTCGGCAAATGCGTCAAATGCATCAGCATCCAACACCTCGGCCCACATATAGCTGTAGTAACCAGCGGTGTAGCCACCACCCATCGTGTGTGAGAAGTTTGTCATACGGTAGCGGGGCAAAATCTGTGAGGGAATGCCGCGCTCGGCGAGCTTCTCAGCCTCGAAGTCCATTACGTTTAGGTTGGCGGGAATCTCGGTCAAAACGTGCAAGTCCATATCGCTGAGCGATGCAGCAACATACTCAACCGTAGCGAAGCCCTGACCATACTTTGAGCTCTCTACGATCTTGTTTACAAGCTCCATAGGGATAATCTCGCCCGTCTGGTAGTGCTTTGCATAAACGGCCAGCACCTCAGGCTCGAATGCCCAGTGCTCGTTGATCTGTGAGGGCAACTCAACGAAGTCACGCTCAGTGCCACCAGCGCCATTGTAGCGAATGTCGCGCATAAAGCTGTGCAGTGCGTGGCCGAACTCGTGGAACATAGTCTCCACGTTGTCGATGCTCTGCAGTGCGGGGCCATCACCCGTAGGAGCAGTCATATTGCAGCAGTTAACAACGATAGGAATCACGCGCTCCTCGCCGTCGTAGC
>JAFOEH010000003.1 GCA_017380275.1 Alistipes sp. | reverse complement strand
CGCGCACCTCTTTCTCTGCCTTGGGTCCCATCGCCCGATTGCGGCACGCCTCCATATATACAAACATCCCGCGCGCAGGGCCGCCATGCGCGCGGGATGCAGAACGCAGCACTCCGGGCAGTTACCGGGCCGCGCGCTATTTTGAATATCGCAAAAAATAGGTGATTTTTGCATCCGATTTCTGCGCTCAGAGGGTTGAAAGGCGTACCTTTTTTATGAGAAAGTGTTGTACTCCTCAATTATTTAATGTATATTTGTCTGCAAATAGTATTACCTGAAACTGAAATCAGCGAAAAACGAAGCGCTTTTTGCTCGGCTTTTCGCGTGTAAATTTTTTTGTGATGATTAACTGGAGTCTGATTACAATATACTGCGTGGTGTCGATGCTTGTGATTGCCTACCTTTTGGGCTCAATACCCAGCGCAGTGTGGAGTGGAAAGAAATATTACGGAGTAGATATTCGTGAACACGGTAGCAAAAATGCCGGAACGACAAATATGCTGCGAGTGCTGGGACGGCGTGCCGCGATACCCGTCTTTGTGCTCGACTTCTTCAAGGGGTTTGCAGCGGTGTCGTTGCTGAGCATTATGCGTTACGATCCTGAGATTTCGTCGGCTTGGCTGATTAATCTCAAGATTTTGGCGGTGTTTGCCGCAGTGCTGGGACACATCTTCCCAATCTTTGCTGACTTCAAGGGTGGCAAAGGCGTGGCTACGCTGGTGGGTGCTGTGACGGGAATTTATCCGCAGATCATACTGCTCTGCTTTGGCGTCTGGGCACTTGTGTTTATGATCTCGAACTATGTGTCGTTGGCGTCGATGTCGGCAGGTTGTTGCTTCCCGCTCTTTGTAATCATCTACTCATCGACCGAGTGGTCGCGTAATAACGACGTCTCGTTCACGTTCATTCTCTTTGCCTTTGCGGTGGCTGGCCTGCTCATATGGTCGCACCGAAAGAATATCGAGCGATTGAAAGCGGGAACGGAGTCGAAAATTTATATCTGGGGAAAGCCTAAATCCCAAGATCCGACGAAGAAATAACTGAAATAAAAATTCTATATGCTACAAGAGAATTTGATCAAAATCTACGAGGAGAGCTTCCGCGAAAATCACTCCTTGCCGGTGCTGACCGATTACTTCAGCAAAAAGACTATCACCTACCTCGAGATGGCCGAGCAGATGGCTCGCCTGCATATGCTCTTTGACAAGTTGGGCATCAAGCACGGCGACAAGATCGCCCTGGTAGGTCGTAACGACATCAATTGGTGCGTAAGCTACATCGCAACGATTACCTATGGTGTGGTCATAGTCCCCATCCTTCAGGATTTCAATCCCGCCGATATCGAGAACATCGTAACCCACTCGGAGAGCCGTCTGCTTTTTGCTGGCGATGCTCATTGGCAGAGCCTTGACACGGATCGTATGCCCCTGCTGGAGGCTGCATTGTCGCTCAAGCGCTTGGACGTTGTGTACGAGAAGGAGGGTAGTGCAGTAGCCGAGGCGCTGAAGACGTTGGATGATGACTTCAAGGCGAAGTATCCCAATGGTTTCAAGGTGGAGGATATTAAATTCAACGCCATCCCCAATGAGGAGATGATCCTGCTGAACTATACCTCGGGTACGACTGGCTCGTCGAAAGGTGTGATGATTTCGCTCAACAACCTCACGGGAAATATGGTCTTCGGACGTGGTTTTATTAACCCCGAGACGGGTACTCCGTTCCTCTTTAAGGGTGGCCGCGTCTTGTCGTTCCTGCCTTTGGCTCACGCCTATGGTGCTGCGTTCGACTTCCTCGCTCAGTTGGTAGTGGGTGGTCATATTACGTTGCTGGGCCGTATGCCGTCGCCCTCGATTCTGGTGGAGGCAATGAAGACGGTGAAGCCGACGATGATCTGTTGTGTGCCTCTGGTGCTGGAGAAGGTATATCGCAAGATGATTATGCCTATGCTGGAGAAGGGTCCGATGAGCATCGCAATGAAGATTCCTTTTGTAAATACGGCTCTCTATGCTATCATCCGTTCGAAACTTCTGGAGTCATTCGGTGGTGAGACGAAGATCTTTATCGTGGGTGGTGCCCCGATGAATCAGGAGACCGAGTCGTTCCTGCGCAAGATTAACTTCCCGTTGACGATTGGTTACGGTATGACTGAGTGCGCTCCGCTGATCAGCGTTACAGCTCCCTGCGAGTTTAAGCAGAGTTCGTGCGGACGTTATCTGCCTGGATTTATGGATGTGAAGATCGATTCGAAGGATCCGCAGCACATAGCAGGTGAGATTATCGTTCGTGGTGAGAATGTGATGATGGGATATTACAAGAACGAGGAGGCAACGAAGGCTGTTTTGGAGGATGACGGTTGGTTGCATACGGGCGATATGGGTATTATGGATCCCGATGGCACGATCTACATCAAGGGCCGTTGCAAGACGATGATCCTGACGGGTACGGGCCAGAATATCTACCCCGAGGAGATTGAGGATAAGCTCAACAACCTGCCTCTGGTGCTTGAGTCGCTCATTATCGAGAGCAACGGTGTGCTCAAGGCGTTGATTGTGCCCGACTATGATCAGGCAGCACAGGAGAATATTGACAAGGAGGTGCTGAAGAAGATGATGGAGGATAACATCAAGATGCTAAATACGATGGTTGCGTCGTATGAGAAGGTTGCCTTGTTTGAGATTCGTGATAGCGAGTTTGAGAAGACTCCGAAGCGTTCGATTAAGCGATTCCTTTATCAGGATAAATAGAAATTGCCTAACAAGGCTTTTTTGGCGTCTGGCTTGTCCGCGAAATCCTCTTTTGCGCAAAGTATGCTGCGGTTTCCCGGACGGCGACCAGCCTCAAAATAGCTCTTGTTATACAATTCCTTGGGCTTTGAGATTCGTAGGAAATTTTAAGTTAAAATAAAAGGGTGTCCTCTCGGGACACCCTTTATTTATATTAGTATTTGTAGGCTTTGGCTGATGCTTTCTTAACCTTTGTGCCCGGCTTGGCCGAAAGCTTAACCGTGGCGGCCTTGTCGAACAGACGACCACCAATCTTGTCGTGGCCCATCTCTGCGCGCGTGAGGGTGTAGGTGCGGTCGTTGTTGATCACAACTTCAATCTCGCCCTTGAACTCCACGTCGAGCGTCACGGCGCCGCACTCAAGCTTTTGATCGCTGCTCCACTCCCAGACGGCATTGTTTGAGGTGGCGTGCAACTTGGCGCTACCCTTGTCGATGGGGCGGTGAGGTGGCATAATCGAGAAGTCGGTGAGCTGGAAGGTGATTCCATTGCGCTGGCCAATGGCCTCGTGCGGAGCGGGGAAGATCGAGGCCTGCACGATATAGCCGCGTGATGTGAGGGCGTGGCAGAACTCCTCGGTGTAGAGCGAGTAGCTCATAGTCGAGATTCCGCAGCGACCACCGATCTGCTCAAGACGCGAGATGTTCTCCTCGGCCGAGCCGTCGCTGATCGAAAGCAAGATCGTGCAGTCGGAGAATTTGCGTACCTGCTGCAGATGCTCAACGCCGGTCGTGAAACAGATCCAATCGTTGCCAAACATCTGTTGTGCAACGTGATACGAAGGCATAAGAGCCGAGTGGAGCATTGGTACGATGCCGTGCTTCTTACACTCGGTGAGCAGTTCCTCAAGCGTTGGGATAGGTGTGCGCCACTCGGGGTTGGTCGATTCTAAAACATAATCGCGGCGGAGCTCCTCGAACGTCAGATCGGCAAGTTTTACGGGCTTGTCGAGCTTCGAGTAGTCCGAGGCGCGGCGCATAGTGCGGTTCAGCGTGGCATCGTGGAGGATGACCATCACGTTGTCTTTGGTATAGTGAACGTCGCACTCGATACCCGTGTAGCCCATTCGCTTGGCCATAGCCACAGCGGGGAGCGAATTCTCGGGAACGATGAACTCCTTATTCTCGTTCTGACTCCAGCAGCCGCGATGGGCAAAGAGCGTGGGGGTGTGCTTGCTCTGGGCAAGCGAGGGGAGCGTGAGAAGGCACGCAAGGATTGAGGTTAGGAATAGTCTCATAGTGGTATAATATTGTTTACTTATCTACAAATATAAGCTTTTTTTTCGTTAAACGGGAATTTTTCATACCTTTGTTGGTATGAGCGTGAAGACTAATAATCCCATCCTTGGCGAGCGACTACTCTATATTTTGGTGTGGGCGATGGCTCTGCTGGTGCCAATCCTCAACTCAAAGATGATGTCGGAGGAGCACGTCTCGTTGAGTAATATCCTGCTTGTGTGGAGCAAGTTGCTGCCGTATATCATTATCTTTATGATTAATAATGGTCTGCTTGCACCGCGTCTTTTGTTTAAGCGTCGATATATAGAATATTTTACCAT
>JAFOEH010000030.1 GCA_017380275.1 Alistipes sp. | reverse complement strand
GTAATGATGAAATTCGTACTAAATAAAAGCCTGCATCGGAGTGATGCAGGCTTTTATTTTTGTTTTTGATTGAGGTTACTCCTCAATTACCACGCGGAAGCCGACGTTGTTGCCAGGCTGCCAAGCGAGGTATGATTTGCGGGCGTAGGCCGTTGAGTTCTTCGGGTGGCTGTCCCAAGTTCCGCCACGAACTACCTTGTCGTTGCCCGTCGCTGGCTCGCCCTTATATGGGTAGGGGGCGTATGTGGAGCGGGTGAACTCGGCCACGTTGCCGTGCATATCGTAAAGGCCCCAAGCGTTGGGCTTGTATTTGGCCACATCGGCGATGGTCATCGTGCCGTCATTTACGCTATCCTCGCGCGGCATATAGGTGTAGTACTTGAACACCCAATTATCCTCCGCAACGGGCTGCGGATCGACTCCCGAAACGGCCATCTTACGCAGTGACTGATCGGCCATATTCTCCTGCGCAGAGAAGTCAGAATTAATGTCGCCAAACCAGAAGTCGGTGTCGCTGCCTGCACGGCAAGCCCACTCCCATTGTGCCTCGGTCGGCAGGGAGATATCCACGCCACATTTCTCGCTAATGGCCTTACAGAACTCTACAGCTTGGTTCCAGCTGATGCGTGTTACGGGCTGATCGGGGCGGTTGGCAGCGTAGCCCGGACCGACGTGATCTTTCCAGAACTGAGCCGTGAAGCGGCTGTCGTGCGTGGGATCGAAGACGTTGTATTGGCGGTTGGTAACCTCCGTTTCGGACATCCAGAAGGGGTGCGAGATCTTCACGATGCTGGCGGGCGCATTGCCACGACCGCGATTGTTGTTACCCATAACGAATGTGCCTGCGGGGATGCGCACGAAGGTCATCTTCACACCTGGAGCGATCTCGATCGTGCGACGCTCGTCGCCATAGCGCTCGGCCATCTCGCGTGCCTCGGCCTCGGTGAAGGGGAATTTCTTTGTAGATACATCCTTGTAGTTAGGCTCCTTAACCTCACGTCGAACGGCTGCGGGTGCTGGATTGTTCTTCTGCCACTCGGCAAACTCCTCCAGTTCGCGCTTCCACTCTACACCAGCTCCGTTGGCATATTTGTTGGCCAGCTCGATGCGGCGCTCATACTGATCGTAGGGGCTGAACCACGCCTTGTTATGTACGAAGCGACCGTGGTGTGGGGCGTTGAAGTCGATCCAATTATAAATTGTGCGCCACTCTTTGTCGGTGAGTTCCACGCCGTGGTGGCCGGCCTTGAGGATGCGTACCAACTCGCTCGTTGATGCGTGATACTCATAGGGCTTCATTACATAGATATCTGCCTCGGGGCCCTGTCGATTTACGTAGGGATGCAGATTCAAGTAGCTCTGTGTCAGATCGAGACGGCCCGACTCGGCCTTGCGCGAAGGTGAACCATAGCTACCAGCCGTAGCGTCGTTTGCCTCTATAACCTTTACGCCACCAGTAAAGTCGGGCTGAGCGCCATCCTTGTTGTGGCAAGCAACGCAGTTGCGGTCCAGAATAGGCTGGATCTCAAGATCGAAGGTGAACGAACGCACGCCGCCCTCGGGAGTCTGCAGTTTGGCAGGGGCCTTCGTCGAGGCAATCACGCGCTTGGGAATGGGCATCGAGTTCTGATCCTCGTGGCAACCAACGCACGAAACGACCTCGCCGGGCATACCCGTTACCCAGCTACGCATCCACTGTATGGCGCGTCCCTCCTCGTCCAGAGGCTGGAACGATACGGGGGTGTTGGCGGGAATCTTGAATATAGCCGAGCCATCGGCCTCGACATCAACCTCGCCAAGATTACGCTTAATGTCCCAACCGCTCTGGATTCCCTGAGCGATGTGATCCGATTCGGACGTGTTGTAGGTATATTCGTATGCAAATACGCGTAACTTCTTGACCGTGCCTACGGGAACGCCGGGCAGGCCCTCGCCCTGATAAATATCCTGAATGAATACCGTAGCCTCCTTATCCTCGGGCTTGATGCGGTCGGGGATGATCGGGGGTGTGGGGCGCTTATTGACGATGATGGGGTTGATAAGGCCCTCGTCCTCGAACTCGGCGATGAGGGTCATATTATCATAAATATCTACCAGATAGATTCCCCACAGAGAGTCCTCCGTGAGCTTGGCCGACACGAGGAAATACTTGTCGCTGATGGGGTAGGGCTTGATGAACTGCGGCCATACGCCATTGACCAGCTCGTCCTTGATGATGGGCACAATCTCGCGTTTCGAGAAGGGCATCTCCTGAATCATTCCCTTGGTCTCCTTGCGGCCCATCGAGGGGTCGAACAGGATCAATCGTCCCGAACGCGCCACGCCGTGATGGCCCGAGATGATACCCACGAAGGTGTTATTTCCGCCGGGCAGGGGCTGCACGTCGAAGATCGAGTTGGGGAACCAGCCGCCGCTACCATAGAGCGCCTTGGTCTCCGTGCCGTCGGGGTTGGCGTGCATCACAAAACGTGAGTAGTAGTGCGT
>JAFOEH010000223.1 GCA_017380275.1 Alistipes sp. | reverse complement strand
CATACTCAATCTGATCCTCTGGGATGTCGAGCTCCTCGCGAGTACCGTTCTCGTCGGTGAAGCGGTACATCTTCATCATAAGTACGTCGATGAAAGCGTTGAAGCCAGCGCCCTGCTCTACGGGATACTGTACGACGATGGGCTTCACGGGCGAAGCGGCCTTGATACCCTCGACGGTAGCGTCGAAGTTAGCCTTGTCGCCGTCGAGCTGGTTGATCACACCGATCAGAGGCTTGTTCAGGATGCGAGCGTAGCGTGACTGAATCTCGCAGCCCACCTCCCAGCCGTTCTGGGCGTTCATCACCATAATACCTACGTCACCCACCTTGAAGGCAGAGAAGAGGTTACCACAGAAATCGTCCGAACCCGGGCAGTCGATGATATTGAGTTTGCGGCCCATAAATTCGGTGAAAAGGGTGGTCGAATAGATCGAGCGCTTGTACTCGTGCTCGATATCGGTATTGTCCGAGATAGTGTGGTTGGTCTCGATACTACCCCTGCGGTCAATGACTTTACCCTCGAAAGCCATTGCTTCGGCAAGGGTAGTCTTACCCGAGCCGGGTGCGCCAATCAGAACGATGTTCTTGATCTCTTTAGCTGAATAATTTTTCATATTCTTGAAGTTTTATAGGTTTTATTACGAAATAATCTCTTGAGTCAGCGAATTTTTCGTGTTTGCGTTCAAAACCTAAAATTACAAATATTTTTTTAATCTACAACAATCTCCCCTAAAAAAATCACTTTGCACCCCTTGATTAGCAGAATTTTTATTCATCGGCCCGATGCTCACCGTAGGCTGCCGCGGGCGCAAAAAAAAACGACGCCACCCCTCAGGGTAGCGCCGAATGTAAGTATAAGGTATGATATATTTATTATTTATATACCTCGTTGCGGGGAAGCAATGTGGGCAGATTTGCCGTACCGAGTGCCATAATCGCAAGTGCCGTTGCAGCCTGCTCCTGATACTCGGGGATGCTCTTGTTGTATGTGTCGCGCTCGGTGTGCCAGATCTCCTGATACTGGAAGTTGTAGCCCGAAGGATCTGCTCGCTCCGACATCTGCAGTGCGGGAATACCCTGCACCATAAACGATGTTGAGTCATTACCGCCCGTCTGCGTCGGCTTCTCACGCGGCTCGAGAGCCGTTACGGTGAAGTTGTAGTGGGGGTAGAGCTCCTGAATGGGCTTTGCGATCTCCTGATACTCCTTGAGCAGCGACTTCGGAGCCGAGAATGCTGTGTAGGGCATCGGGCCGCCGTCGCGGTTGAACATATTCGAGATCTTGTCCAGCTTCTCGGGGTGATCCTTCACCCATCCGAGTGATCCAAAGAGACCGAACTCCTCGGCAGCGAAGAAGATGAATACGATCGAACGCTCGGGCTTCGCGCCAGAGAGAGCGATCATACGCGCAGCCTCCATCATAGCCGAGACGCCTGAGCCGCAATCTACGCCACCCGTAGCCACATCGAATGCGTCGAGGTGAGAACCCATCACAACATACTCATCGGGCTTCTTCGAGCCCTTGATCGTAGCGACGATGTTGTAGTAGGGCACGGGACCCATCGAGAAGTAGTTGCGAATATCGAACTCCAACTCAACGTAGCGACGCTGCTGAGCGAGCTTGTAGATGCGCTCGAACTGAGCCTCGTCGAGCTTGATATCGGGAACGGTGGGCAGAGTCTCGAAGGTAACCTTGCCCTCGTTGAGCATCTTGCGATCGTAGAGCGTGCGGATGGGCACTGCCGTGGGCTGGATGAAACCCAGTACGCCAGCCTCGATCATCTCGTCATAGAACAGAGCGGGCATATCGTTCAGCTTCTTCGGCGAGTCGGGGTTCTGACGGTTGTACTGTGCAATCTCCTCGTTCTCCTTAATGGCTGCCTGACGAGCCTCGCGTGCCTCCACGCTGTGCTCCAGAGGCCAACCCGTCGAGCGGCTCTCCATCAGCACCCAAGCACCCTTGAGCGTACCCTTCATACGGTTGAACTGATCGCGTGTGCGGGGCTCGATAACGACGTGTCCGCGCTGCGGGCCCTTCGTACCAGAGGTGTACGATGGGGTGGTGAAGTACAATGTCTCGGTGAACTCGCCCATTGCGCGACCCCACCAGCCACCGCGGTTGAAGCCTACGGGCACCTCGCCAACCTTCTCCAGCTCGACCTCCAAGCCCCACTCCTTGAGTTGCTTTACCATCCAGGCCTGAGAGTTGTCAAAACCTGCCGAGCCGACCAGTCGGCCACCGAAGCGGTTACACAAAATGTCGAGATGCTCCATCACGCGGTTATCCTCGCGCGAAATCTCCATAATCTTCTTTACTGCTGCGCTCTGTGCCCATACGCCGAGGGGCAATACCAAAAGAGCAAAAAGTATAAGTTTCTTCATTGTTGTTTGGATTTTCTAACTAACCAGTATTAAAAAAAGCCTGCCACGATTGCCGTGGCAGGCTTCGTATTTATTTCTTAGAATTACATAAGCTTCTGCCAGATAAGAGCCGATGAGCCAAGGATGGCAGCGTT
>JAFOEH010000222.1 GCA_017380275.1 Alistipes sp. | reverse complement strand
CGTCCATCGTAAAGCCGTAATACTCCATAACCTTGCGTGCCGCAATAGACTTATCAATACCGCGCATATTTACATCCATAAAGAGCTCTGTCCAACGGCTACCCACACACTCGGGCAGATGGGCCAAAACCTCTTTTTCGAGTTCGGGCGAGAGGTAGGGACAGAGCTGAAAGACGGGCTGTGTGGCCACGATATGCTTGGGGTCAGCCACCTCGGGGACGATATCGACCATCTCGATGGCGTCCTGCACCTGCTCGGTAATGCTATCGACGTAGATGTTCAGGTGAGTCATATACTCGGTCTGGAAGCCGTAACGCTCCTCCAGCTCGAAGACGCGATGAAGCACCTCACGAGGGAAGGCCTCCTCGTAGATAACATCGCCCGATGCGGTAAGGCAGTAGCTGCCATTGACCGTGATATAACCATCGACCTCGATATCGCGTCCTACATTGGTGTGGCGCAACAGACGACCCGTCGCGATAAAGACTTTGATGCCACGACTGCGCAGGCGCTTGATAGCCTCGCGAGCCGATGCGGGAACATCGTGCGTACGGAAACTGACCAGCGTGCCATCGATATCGAAAAATACTGCTTTTATCTTGTTTTTCATACTCTTACCCTATCCTGCTTGCGCGAAATTACTTGTATCGTTTCATTGCCTTGTCCATCTCGCGTTTGGCATCATTCTCTTTCAGGTACTCGCGCTTATCGTACGCCTTGCGGCCTCGGGCCAATCCGATAACGACCTTGGCGTAGCCCTTCTCGCTGAGGAACAAACGCAGGCCCACGACCGTCAGACCACGATCCTGCAACGAGCGCTCCAGCTTATTGAGCTCCTTGCGATTGAGCAGCAGCTTGCGGTCGCGCTTAGGAGTGTGGTTATTGCACGTTCCCCAGCCATACTCCGCTACGTTCATACCGCGAATCCACAACTCGCCGCGATCGAAATAGCAGTAGCAATCCGTCAGCGAGGCCTTGCCCAGACGGATCGACTTGATCTCGGTGCCCACCAGCACGATACCTGCGATAAACTCCTCGAGGATCTCGTAATCGAAGGTGGCACGTTTGTTTCGTATATTTATATTCCTATAGTCGGCCATAACTTTTTTATCTACATTATCTTACTTTATCTATCGCTCGCCCTCGGTCGGCGCAAGGCTATTTGTGGCATTGTTTTTGTCCTTTTACGCGACGGGTAGGACCGGATAAAGGTAACTAATTCTTTTATCTTTATGTTTTACACATCTTTCTGTTTATTTTCTGTTTGCACACGGTATGCGCAGTGATGCGTGTACGCCTCCGGTTCCTGCCCTTTTTTTCTACTGCAAGCCCCCGCTACAAAATCAACCGCTTGCTCTGTTTGGCAATAGCGAGTTTCACCTGATTGAGCTTCGAGAGCTGCTGCAGACATTCGGCCTCCTCATCTTCGGTCAGCATAGGATCTTTAAGTCGCTCGCGCTGCTCGTTGATCATTCGCTCGACAACCTTCGAGCGGTAGAGCATAATAGCCTTCGGCACACCGTTAGTCAGAATCTCCCCCTCGCTCTCGATGTGGACATCCTTCTGCGCCCAGATAGCGCTGGCAATGTAGTTGTCGTCCGAAGTCATTATATCGACCGCCATATTGCAGACCGCGGGATCGGGATGATTGACAAAATACTGCGCCGGCACCTCGACACCCTCGCCCAGACGCAGCCAATGTTCGCGGTAGGTCTGCAGGATGCTCTGGTAGATGGGGTTGGCAAAGGTGAGCTGATCGGCCTCAAGATTTTGCAGAATCTCAGTAGCGATATTGATCTGCACCGTATTGCGTCCCTCCATCACCTCGAAGCTCTTGTGCCCCGCCTTGAGCAGGTACTTCACAAGCTCGTACTCCAGCGCATCAACGCTGCTGCCCGCCACCGTTGAGCGCATCACATCGACCTCAACCTCCTGCTGTGGCTGCTGCTCCTGCTGGCGACGACGTTGCGACTGCTGACGGCGAATGAACTCCTCGGCCTCAGGATCGCCCGAGAGCATAGCTCGCTTTCGGGCCACCTCCGAGATGAGGACATTCTCATCGACATCCATAGTGCGGGCGCACTCTTTGATATAGACCGAGCGCTGTATCGAATCGGGAATCTGCACTATCGAGCGCACCACATCGCCAATTACCTCCGAACGCTTGATGGGATCCTTGCCCGCCTCGCGCATCAGCATCTTGGCCTTGAACGAGAGGAAGTCCTCCTCGGCGCTACTGATATATTCGCGTACCTGGTCGGCTGTATTGGCACGGGCAAATGAGTCGGGATCGTGCTCTACGGGGAGCGATACGATACGCACATTCATACCCTCCTTCAAGATCATATCGATTCCGCGCATCGTAGCCTTAACACCTGCCGAGTCGCCATCGTAGATAACAGTGATGTTTCGTGTAAAGCGGCCCAGAAGTCGTATCTGATCCTGCGTGAGTGACGTTCCTGACGAGGCAACGACATTCTCCACGCCCGCCTGGTGCATCGAGATGACGTCGGTATAACCCTCAACCATAATGGCATAACCCTGCTGCTGAATAGCCTTCTTGGCAAAATAGAGGCCATAGAGCTCGCGCGTCTTGCTGTAAATCTCACTCTCGGGTGAGTTCTGGTACTTGGCAACCTTACCATCCGTACGCAGCGTACGACCTCCGAATGCCACCACGCGACCCGAAATGTTATGTACGGGGAACATCACTCGATCGCGGAAGCGATCGTACAATCGGCCATCGCTCTCACGCTTGAGCGTAAGTCCCGTCGAGAGCAGGAACTCCTCCTTATACCCTGCAGCAAGTGCTGCCTCTGTCATTGCATCGCCCTTGGCCGAGCAGAAACCCAGTCCGAACTTGCGGATCGTGGCATCGGTGAAGCCGCGCTTCTGCGAGAAATAAGACAATCCGGCCGTTCGGCCCTCGACATTCTCAAACATAAATTTCGAGAAATACTCCGCCGTCCAGCCGTTAAGGGCAAACATACTCTCGCGGTCGTTGTTTCGGCGAACATCCTCCTCGGTCTGCTCGCGCTCCTCGACCTGAATACCGTAGCGCTTGGCCACCATCTTCAGCGCCTCGGGGTAGCTCACGCCCTCGTGCTCCATCACGAAGGTTACGGCATTGCCACCCTTACCGCAACCGAAACATTTATAGACGCCCTTCGACGGCGAGACCACAAACGATGGGGTCTTCTCATCGTGGAAGGGACAGCACGCCTGATAGTTCACACCCTTGCGTTTGAGCGTGACGTAGTCGCCGATAATATCTACGATATTAGCAGCTGCATAAATTCTATCTACTGTGGCGCGATCGATCATAAGAGTACAAAATTACAAAAAATTATTGTGCCACACATTGAGTGGCGGGAAAATAGTTGTCTTATTCTCAAAAATAGGGCATTACGACACTCGGGTGGCATATTTATCGCTCATTTTTTCGAGATTTTCCAAGAAATGGATAACTTTGTCGTATGGATTTCAAACTCGTGTCGGAATATGCTCCTACGGGCGATCAGCCCGAGGCTATCGCGCAGCTCATCAATTCAATTGAGGGTGGCGCACGACACAACACACTCCTTGGTGTGACGGGATCGGGTAAAACCTTTACCGTGGCAAACGTGATTGCACACTTCAACCGCCCCACCATCGTGCTGAGCCACAACAAGACGCTTGCAGCACAGCTCTACGGCGAGTTCAAGAACTTCTTCCCCGAGAATGCCGTCGAGTACTTTGTGTCGTACTACGATTACTATCAGCCCGAGGCATATCTCCCAACGACAGACACATACATCGAGAAAGATCTCTCGATCAACGACGAGATTGAGAAGATGCGACTCAGTGCCACATCGGCTCTGCTGTCGGGCAGAAGGGATGTGATCGTTGTGTCGAGTGTTTCGTGTCTGTATGGTATCGGAAATCCTGCTGACTTCCACGCGACATCTATCTCGATTAAGGTAGGCGAGCGGGTTAATTACAAGCACTTCCTCTACCACTTGGTCGAGGCGCTCTACACCCGCACGGAGCTGGAGCTCACGCCCGCTACGTTCCGCGTCAAGGGCGACACGATAGATATTATGGCCGCCTTTGGCGACAACTGCTACCGCGTTACAATCTTCGACGACGAGATCGAGTCGATACAGCGAATCGACCCAACGAGTGGCCAACGATTGGAGTCGATAGGCTCGGTAACGATCTTTCCAGCCAATCTCTTCGTCACCACGAAGGAGCGCATCAACACCGCCGTCGAGCAGATATATCTCGACCTGGGCAAGCGCATCGCCTTCTTCGAGAAGAACGACCGCCCGATGGAGGCACAGCGCATCAAGCAGCGCGTG
>JAFOEH010000221.1 GCA_017380275.1 Alistipes sp. | reverse complement strand
TCATACGGGTTTTATAGGTTTTTTGAGGTTATTATTCGTTGTCTTGCTCGCGTAGCATATCGGCTGCGCACTCCAGTGCGGTGTAGAACTCCTCGCCGAAGCGGCGGATAAGGGGCTCCTTCAGCGCCTTATACACAGGGATGCCTAAACGTTTGCCGCACTCGACAGCATCGCGACATACGGCCCAACGATGGTAGTTAAGACCATAGGAGCCGTTGCGGAACTGCTTGACGCGGATGGGATAGAGATGGCACGAAATGGGTTTGAGGAATGAACACTTACCCTCGCGGTAGGCGCGCTCGATGGCGCAGAAGGTTGTGCCATTCTCCTCGAAGGCGTAGGCGCAGGCAGCATTGTCGACCAGCGGCGTGGTGTAGTCGCCATCCATATCGACAACCATAAAGCCCTGACGCTCAACCTCCGAGCGGCCCTCGGCGGTCATATAGGGGGCGTAGTTGGGGTACTCCTGCTCAAGCAGATCAACCTCCTCAATATCGAGCGGTGCGCCTGCATCGCCCTCCACACAGCAGATACCCTTGCACTTGCCCAAGTCGCAGGCAAAACATTCGCGCAGGATATCGGCGCTAACTATTTTATCATCAATCTCTATCACGGGTTGTAAATATCTTTATATCGGTAATTCAAAATCTCTTCGGCCAAGGTGATGTATTGCGTAGCCTCGGTCTTATCCTCCATCAACTCCGCAGCACGGCGCATATCGTTGATGGCACGTCCCCACTCCTCGCGACGGAAGTAGCATTTGCCACGTTCGAGGAAGTGCTCGCCGCACTCGGGGTTGCGCTCTATGGCCGACGAGAGCATCGTAATCTTGCTTTCCAATGTCCATAGACCACGCGAGCGAATGTAGTCGCGCACATCGCTGTCGAGCATCTCGCTCGTGTCGTCACCACGCTCCAGTCTATCGCGCACCTCGGTTGAGGAGTAGGCATACTGCGGCGCATCCTTAAGGAAGGTAGTGCGCTTGGTGCTGAAAGTCATATCGATACCCGGGCGGGGATAGACGTAGATGTCGTAGCCCGCGATGATGGCCTCGGCCTCGCGCCAACGCGGAAGGGTGTTTATAAGGTCGCTGCCCATAAGGATCGAAAAATCCATATCGGAGCCGTTGTTCTGCTCCAGGTAGCGCAGCGTATTGATCGTATAAGAGGGTTTTTCAAGCAGGAACTCGATAATCGAGGGGGTGATGCGGTCGGGATGGCGTGTGTTCTTGCAGGCAGCCTCGACCATTGCGTAGCGATCCATCTCCTCGGCTAAAGTCATATTCTGCTTGAAGGGGTTTTGTGGCGATATGACCATTGCCACCTGATCGCACAAGCCCTGCTCGATGGCATACTCGGCAAGTGCCGTATGACCACGATGGATGGGGTTGAACGACCCGAAAAAGAGCATCATCCTCAGCTTGGCCATCCCCTACTCTGCTAAAAAGTTACGGATAATCTGCTCGGTCTGCTCGACGGCTGCATCCAGAGAGTCGTTTACCACCGTGAAGTCGAACTCCGAAGCCTTCGATAGCTCGAACTCCGCCTTGGCGATACGTTTCTCGATGGTCTCCATAGAGTCGGTGCCACGACCGATCAATCGCTCACGCAGGGCCTCCACCGAGGGAGCCTTGATGAAGATTGAGCAAGCGCTCTGACCGAAGATATGTTTGAGGTTTATGCCTCCAATCACATCAACGTCGAAGATGATGACGTTGCCCTTGGCCCAGATGCGCTCCATCTCGCTGCGCAACGTGCCGTAGCAGGTGCCGTTATAGACCTCTTCCCACTCGACAAAGGCGTTCTCCGATACCTTCTGGCGGAACTCGTCCTGCGAAAGGAAGAAGTAATCGACTCCGTCGCGCTCCTGACCACGCGGCTGACGCGAAGTGGCAGAGATCGAGAACTCGAACTGCGGGAAGGTCTGCAAAAGACGCTTTACGATTGTGGTCTTGCCCGAGCCGCTCGGGGCAGAGAATATAATGAGTTTGCCTTGCTGATTCATCGCTACAAAATGTTAAGTACCTGTTCCTTGATCTTCTCCAGCTCGTCCTTCATCTTAACGACCAGAATCTGCATATTGGCCTCGTTGGCCTTCGAACCGAGAGTGTTGATTTCGCGGCCCATCTCCTGTGCGATGAATCCTAACTTGCGACCTGCGGCCTCCTCCGACGAGGCAACCTCGCGGAAGTAACGGCAATGATTTTTCAGGCGCACCTTCTCCTCTGTAATGTCCAGCTTTTCGATGTAGAAGATCATCTCCTGCTCCAGACGATTCTGATCGACCTCGACCTGCAACTGCGCGAGGTGCTCGCGTATGCGGTTGCGGATGGTCTCGCAGCGTGCCTGCTCGTAAGGCTCGACTTGCAATTTGTAATCTTCGATATTGTCGACACGCTTCAGAAGGTCGGCAATTAGAATTGCACCCTCCTGCTCGCGGAATGAGTTGAAGTGTGATAGAGCCTCGTCAACAGCCTGCATAAGAGCGGCGTGCTCCTCCTCAGATACGCCTTCGGCTTGAGTCGAAACGACGTCGGGCATACGCATCACAACGGGCAGAATGGCATCGTAGGCGGCATCGGCTCCAGAGAATGCGAGGGCGTCGCTCACCTGATGCAGATACTCGCGGAAGAGCTCCTTATTGACCGTTGCAGAGGTCTGTACGGCTGTATTTTCGACCGTGATGCTGATGTCGGACTTACCGCGAACGATGGCCGCAGCGGCCTTTGAGCGGATGTCGAACTCGTAGCTGCGGTAGATGCCGGGCAATTTGACCGAGAGATCCAATTGCTTGGAGTTTAGCGAACGAACCTCGACGGTTATCTTC
>JAFOEH010000220.1 GCA_017380275.1 Alistipes sp. | reverse complement strand
TGCTATTTTTGCTCTACTATTCAAGGTGTGAGAGATATGAATTATGAGATTAACATCAAGGATCGCAGCCGCGTAGTGGTTGGCGATGTGGGAGTTGAGTTGGAGCGCCTGCTCCCGCCGAGGCGTATTGTGGTGGTGTCGGATGCCAACATCGACCGCTACTACCCCTCTCTGATCGGCCGCTACGACCACATCCTCATCGGTCAGGGCGAGACTAACAAGACGCTGCTGACGCTCGATGCGGTCTATCGCCGCCTGATCGAACTTAAAGTCGATCGATCGACCTTCATCCTTGCCATCGGCGGAGGCATCGTAACCGACGTTGCGGGCTTTGCTGCCTCGACCTATATGCGAGGTTTGGAGTTTGGATTCATCTCGACGACGCTGCTTGGGCAAGTCGATGCCAGCGTAGGCGGCAAGAATGGCGTGAATGTGGATGGATATAAGAATATGGTGGGCACGTTCACCCAGCCACGCTTTGTCATCTGCGATGTCGATATGCTCCGCACCCTCTCCGAGAGGGAGTTTCGCACGGGACTCGCGGAGGTTATCAAGTCGGCTGTAATTGCCGACAGCGAGCTTTTTGAGCTCCTCGAGGGGGCCGATTTCACCACTCTAAGGGAGGATAAGAGCCTACTACAGCAGATAGTCTATCGTGCCATCAGCGTCAAGGCCTCCATCGTTGAGCGCGACGAGCGCGAGACGGGCGACAGGCGCAAACTCAACCTCGGACACACCTTGGCTCACGCCATCGAGAAATCATCATCAAAGATGAATCACGGCGAGGCTGTGGCCGTCGGGCTAAAGCTCATCACCGAGGCTGCCGTACGTTGCGGAAAGCTCTCGACAGGCGATGGTGAGCGTATCGTAGGGTTGTTGCAACGTGCAGGATTTGCGCTTGAGCCACCCGTTGAGATGCGCACTCTGCTCAAGGCCGTAAGCAAAGACAAAAAGAGCGAAGGCGACGACATCCACATAATCTGGCCCACCTCAATAGGTCGCTGCGAAGTGGAGAAGATGCCTCTCGAGGAGTTCCGAGCGATGTTTTAGAAGATAAGAAAAAGGTTGTCCTGCGGGGCAACCTCTTCTTTTAATGCAAAATTACGTCATTCCACATTTTCACATCATATTGCCTGACTGATACTACGTTAGCATCTATGTGAATTTGAATTTTGCATTGCATCATCTGCCGCCTACAACCTTCCGATGCGAGGATATCAGGCGGTTACAAAACAGACCTTAGGTCTGCTAAAACGAGAACTTCACGCCGAGCAAACCCTGCGGCGAGTCGGTGTAGTAACAGAGCCACTCATAGACGTTGCTACCCGCGAGATTTCTACCCTCAGCATAAACTCCCCAACGATCATTGATGCGCCACTCCACCTCGGCACCGAGCAGGAACGTCCCGTCCGTCTTCACCTTCTGCATCACAGGCTGCGAGCCGCCATCCACGTCCGTGAGCGTCATCCAATTTATCGCACCGCGATAGCCGACATTCACGCCCGCCTTTACCTTGCGGCCCGTATATCGCAACGCCAGCTCCGCCTCGAACGAGGGACGCGAGCTGTAATAATCGTCGTAGTTCTCCCACGCATATGCCCCCGCCGTCAGCTCGGCCTCAAACCAGCCGATGGGGCGCAGTTTGGCACTGAGGTCGATATGCAGCGAGTGCTGATAAGCCTCGGCTAAGTAGTACTCCGCACCGTAGTTATACCAGTAGGCGTGATCTTCGGCAAGCGACAACTCAGCCGAGAGATTATACGAGAAGATACCTCCCAACACTCCGCCAAAACCCACACGACCGTTATACACCGACTCATTGGCCAGCTTGGGCAACGCCTCGGCCACAGCACCTGACGCACGCAGGAAGGGATTGCGGTAGATGAGAGTAGCAAAGTCGTTGTGCTTCAGACCTCCATCCACCTCGACATAGGGGACAAATCGCGTCGTGGGACGCTTCCACGTCATACGCAGATAGGGGAAAATATGGTGTGGCGACGAGGTCGACAACTTCACATCGTCGTAGTAGTAGTCGGCACCAATCAAAAATTCAAAACGCTCGCTGCTCAGGCCATAGCGCGCCCCCGCCATAAAGGTGTTGTTACGGTAATTCTTCAGCGCCTTATATCCAAAGTCGCCATCGTACTCGGCGTGCAGACGCAGCAGGTGTCGTCCGCCCACCATCTTGCCAAGTGCCACTCGTGCCGAGAGGTCCGACTGGTTGAAGTCGCTCACATTCACACCATCGAGGAAGTAGCCTCCCCCGACCTCAAGGTTAAAGTTCCAGCGGCTCAGATCGACAAAATCGTCGCCAAAGCGCAGTCGAGCGTCCACCCTGCCGAAGCGGATGGCTGCGCCCGTTGTGGGATAGCGGTGGCGAATCTGCTGATCGGCACCCAAATCGACCTCCAGCGTATGACGTCCCACGAAGAGGCCCGCACGGCCACCCACGCGATTGCTCATCTCTGTCGTTCGCTCCGAGACCTTC
>JAFOEH010000219.1 GCA_017380275.1 Alistipes sp. | reverse complement strand
GCCATCGGGCACGGCGAAGTAGTGTACGACGTGGTAGCGTCGTTGCTTGAGTCGCTCGCTGAGATCCTCGTACAGAGCAGCGTATCCCGCATCGGGCACGTTGTCCAGCTCCACCGAGGCGGCAAGGTTATCGGTAGTGTAGTATATCATAACTTAGAATGTTACAATTTTATCAATTAAATCTCTCAGCATCTCAGGCTGCCACAATCCAAGCACGATTGCCGCCACGATCAGCGAGAGGGCGCTGTGCGACAGTCGGCGATTGATCTTCGTGAGGTGCAACTCGTCTTGATTGGGCTGGTAGCAGAGCTTAATGACGCGGAAGCAGATCGAATAGACCACAACGCATAGCAGCAACACCATTGTCGCCAGCAGCAGCCAATTCCCGCCTGCGATGGCCTGCTTGAAGATCATCAGCTCCGAGATAAAGAGCGGCGAAGGCGGGAAGGCCAGCACTACAACCATACCTACCAGGAGTCCGATGGCTCCCACTTTGTTGATGTTGATGTAATCACCGATTCGGTTGATACGGTAGCCATTATATATCTGACGCACAACGGCAATCTGCAGGAACAGACTGCTCTTGATGAGCGTGTGGCATACGACGTGGAACAACGCCGCCCATACGCCGATACCACCCACGCCGAGGCCGATGGCAGCGATACCCATATTCTCAACGGTTGAGTACGAGAGGAAGCGCTTGTAGTTATTCGTGCGGCGCAGGAACAACGCTCCCACACCCAGACTAAGCACTCCGACGAGCAGGATGACGTGTCGCACCCACTCGAAGATGGGCGTCTCGGCGAAGAGTCGATAGACGCGGAAGATAGCCAAGAATCCAGCATTCACCAGCGCCGTTGAGATGATGGCCGAGGCGGGTGCCGGGGCAGCAAAGTTGGCATCGACACCGATGGTGTAGAGGGGGAAGATCTCCATCTTACAGCTGTATCCCGTGATGATCAGCAGGAATGCAACCTTCAGGTAGAGAGGATTTCCGTTGGCGATAAGCTGTTGCATATCGATGTAGCTCAGCGAGTTGTTTGATGCTGCGGCCGAGAGTAACAGGATTCCGAGGTAGGCGATGGCGATACCCGTCGAGCAGACGAACAGATACTTCCACGTCGCCTCGAGTGTCGCCTCCGAGTGTCGGTGGTAGATGATACCTGCGGCGCATAGCGTCGTGGTCTCGAGCAGAATCCACGTCACGGCGATGTTGTCGGCAAAATATACACCCGTGATGGCGGTTATGAGCAACATCAGCAGGGCGAAATACTTTCTGTAATCCTCGATTCGGTCATCCTTCAGGTACTCCTGCGAGTGAATCAAAACGAACGTTGCCACAACGGCCAGCAGGGCATAGAAGAGCGTTCCCAACTCATCGAAGGTAAAGAATCCGCCCGACGAAGTGAGGTATGCTCCACCAAACCACAATGTTGCGGCAAAGAGGGTGTGAACGGCCATATAGAGGCCGCAGAGGATGTGAACCACCTTTCGGCTCTTGGCAAAGAAGCTCGCAGCGCTTATTGCCAGCCATATTGCGAAGAATATATAAATCATAGCCTTTAGTCCTTAACGTGGGTTAATGAATCGCTGTCGTTGGTGTGGATCTGGTCATCGACCTTGGTCATAAACAGACCGAGCATCAGCACCGACATCAAAATATCGAGCATAATGGCAGCATTGATCAGCATAGGCATCTCCACACCGATAGCCATCGAGAAGAGGAATACGCCGTTCTCGATAACAAGGAACCCGACCATATGCGAGAAGATTCTCGAGCGCATCACAATCAGAATCAATCCGCTAAGCAGGGCATACAACGCTACGCCGAAGAAGATCATATGCACCGACGAGTCGGCAACGTAGTAGGTCGTAATGGCACTCACCACCAAAGCCAGGAACGAGAGCATCAGTGAGTTAAACTGCGATTTTCCCGACGAGTTCACACGGTTGATATGTGTTTGACGAATCACGCGCATCAGGATTGCGGGGACGATCAGCGCCTTGAAAATCAGCGTCTCGAGGATAATGAACGAGAGTTCCAGCCAATCGAGCGTATGCAATCTGAGCAGGGCAATACCCAGCAACAACCAGCCCTGACAGGCGATGATTGAGGCGTAGTTGCGGAAACGCTCAACGATCGAGATGTAGATGAGCGTTATGATGTATAATATAATGAGCGAAAGTAACATACCTTAAATATTAATATCCAACTGCAACAGATAACCGATGAAGAATATCAGCGCTGCAAGGGCCGAAATCGTTACGATGAATGTGGTGTTGCGCACCAGCTTGTTGCGTGCCTGCGTCGACTCCACAACTCCCACCGACAGACCCGTGAGCAGGATTGCCAGTGGTACGGCAACCCACCAATGGAAGCAGCAGGTCGCTACGATAGCGTTGGCTGCAATCATCGAGAAGCAGGCGGTCTTGATCCAGCCGGCAATGTGGATCATTCCCATATCAATACCGCTGTAATCGAGGCACATAACCTCGTGAATCATCGTCAGCTCGAGGTGTGTGCGCGGATCATCCACCGGCACGCGACCCGACTCGACGAAGGTGATCTTGACGAAGAGATATGCCGTGAGCACCATCACAATCGTAAGGTGCAGGTTAAACGACTGCTCGCTCTCGAAAATGTCGGCAAACGACGTGTAGCCGCAGAACATTGCCAGCGTAGCGAAGCCAATCATCAGCGCAGGCTCGATGAGCGCTCCGTACAGCGCCTCTCGCGCAGCACCCATACCCTCGAATGATGAGCCTGTATCCATCGCTGCCAAGATTATCGCCACGCGAGCTAAAGCCAACGTGTAAGCGAAGCAGATCACATCGCCCTCGAACGAAATCAGGGGGTAGAGATCGGCAACGGGAATCATAAGCATAGCCACGATGGCCGCTCCGAGATATACGGCAGGCGCAATGCGGAATAGCGCCGTTGTGGTGGTCGAATAGACCGTACCCTTGCGTAGCAGCAGAGAGACGTTGCGAACGTGCTGCATAAATGGCAGACCTTTTCGTCCCGCCAGCAGGGCGCGTGTGCGGTTGATCACTCCCGGGATGGCGATGGCAACCACAATCATCAGAATTGTATTAAGCAGAATTCCCATACGCTATATTAAATTAAGGAGTGAAAGAACAAATATCGCAACCAGGAAGAGCAGCGCGAAGAGGATGTAGTGGTTGATCTTTCCCGTTCGCAACTTCATTATGCGCTTGTTGATTATGTGCAGCAACTCAACCCACCACTCAGCCAGCAGACGGTCGATCTTGTCCTTGTGGCGTACGTTGTAGTTGTGCGTCGAGGGGAATATCTCGCTCTTGCCGACGGCACGACCCTCGACAGTGTTCTGCGTGAAGGTCGTAGCAATCGACTCCAACCCCTCGGCAAACGACTCGCCCGTATATTGCATACGGATGTTGGGTGAGGTGAAGCCGCAGCCCCACGTTGGGCCCTTCTCAACGGTGCGTGAGCTTTGTGCGCGGCTCTTGATGACGTAGAGCAGCGCAATAACTATAAGTATGAGCAGTGCCGTCAGCGACAATCGGCTTAGGGCCGATGCGGCGTAGTAGTCGATGAAGATCGCATCGGCACCCGTAAGCGCACATACGGTTCGCTCGACGATGCGGATGGCATATTGCGGGAAAAGACCAATCATAATCATTCCCGCCGCAGGGATTCCCATAGCAGCGATACGCAGACTATCCACCTCCTCAGACTCAGCAACGTGGTGGTCGCGTGGCGAGCCGAGGAAGACCGTGCCGTAGAGCTTCGTAAAGGCCAAAACGGCAATTCCTCCAATCAGCGCCAAAGCTAAGATACCTCCAGCAGCGTAGAGCGTATTCACGCCATCGCGCACGCTGTCCAGCATACCTAAATATATCAGGAACTCGCTCACAAAACCATTCATCGGCGGCAGGGCGCAGATAGCAACTGTTGCCATCAGGAACAGAATAGCCGTCACGGGCATATATTTGGCTACGCCACCGAAGCGGTCGAGCAGCGTCGTGTGCATCTGCGAGTATATGTTACCAGCACCGAAGAATAGCAGCGACTTGAAGAGAGAGTGGTTGATCGTGTGCATCAGTGCACCACACATTGCCAGCATCGCCACCCCCGTATGGCCCGTAGCCGTCGAGAGCGTTGCAATGCCCAGGCCGATGAAGATCACGCCTACGTTCTCGATACTAGAGTATGCCAGAAGTCGCTTCACGTCGTTCTGCACGGCGGCCAGGATCACACCCCACAGGCCCGTTACGATACCCGCCGTGAGGATCACGACGCCCGCCGTATGAATCTGCTCCATTACGGTCATCTGGCTCACGACGCGAATCACGCCATACACACCCGTCTTGATCATCACACCCGACATTATGGCCGAGACGTGCGACGGAGCGGCCGGGTGAGCCTCAGGTAGCCAGACGTGCATCGGGAAGAGTCCCGCCTTCATACCAAAGCCGAGAAGGAACAAGATGAAGATTCCCGTATTTGTACCCTCGGCGAAGCATCTGCCCAGAGCCGAGAACGAAGCACTGCCCGTTGCAGCCTCGGCACCGACAAATCCCGCCACGAGGAAGATAAATCCGACGTGCATCATCACCAGATAGGCCAGCGCTGCACGCAACACCTCGGGACGCTCGGCATCGAACAGAATCAAGATGAACGAGGCGATTGTCATCAACTCCCACGCAAAGAGGAAGAGGAAACCGCCATCGGCCATCACAACGAGCATCATCGAAACCACGAGTAGCACGAGTGCCGTGTAGTGGAGCGAGATGTGTGCCGAAGATTTTTTACCGAGGTAGTGGGCCAGATAGCCGCGCGAGTAGAGCGTGGTTGCAATGCCCGCTACACCGATGATGAGCAGGAATATGGCCGAGAGCGAGTCTATAGCAAGCGCTCCCACATCCATCACCGAACGAATCGACGATGCCATCTGAATCGCATCGCCGCCTGCGAGTGTCGCAATCGAGGGTACGGCCACCGCGAGGGCTGCCGCCACGATTGCTGCAAACGAAACCCACACCTTGGCTCGCAGGGGCGAAAGGAATATCGCCGCCACAAGCAGAGCGAGGGCTATGAGCAGATATAGATAAAACATTGTTAAAAAAATAAAAATTAACCTACTTCCGTTACTCCTTGTCGGGATTTATGAGATGCCGATAAGGATTGAGCATTAAAGTCCGTTGATTGTCGCCACCATTATGGTTGCTGCTACGGCTGCGGTCTCCGTACGAAGACGCTGATTGCCGAGCGAGATGGACTCAAAGCCGTTTTCGAGCGCAAAATTAATCTCTTCGGGCGAAAAATCACCCTCGGGACCGATTAAAATTAAAATATTTTCATTTTTTTTAATAATTGCGGGCAGATACTCCCTCTTTTCAAACGAGGGATCGCAGTGTGCGATGAATTTTTGCCCCTCGAATGGGCGGGTGATGATCTCGCGCAAGGGCGTCAAATCCTCCAAAATAGGGTGATATGCCTTCAGCGACTGCTTTACGGCCGAGGTTATGACGCGCAACTCTCTTTCGTGCTTGATGGCGCGGCGCTCGCTGTGGTCGCTCTCGATGGGGATGATGCGGCTAACGCCCACCTCGGTGGCCTTTTCGAGGAACCACTCGAAGCGGTCGATGTTCTTCGTCGGCGCAACGGCCATCGTCAGCGAGTAGGGGAGTGGCTCATACTCACTCTGGGTCGAAACCACCTCGACGGTGCAGTGGTGCTGGTGCGCTTCGACTATGCGGCAGAGGTGCATATTTCCTCGTCCGTCGGTGATGTGAAGGCTGTCGCCCACGCCCAGGCGGAGTACTCTGACGCAGTGTTTTGACTCCTCGTCGCTCAGTGTGTAGAGGGGTGTAGTGATATCAGGTGCGTAAAATAGTTGCATAACTTCGTGTTAAATATTACCTTTGCAAAGGTATTAATATAACTTTAAGTAATGAAACGCTTTTCACGTTTATTCGCATTTGCGGTAATAATTCTCTTTATCGCCTCGTGCAGCAAGCGTAAAGAGGTCGGTGACAACCCCTTCTTCGAGCCCGTGTGGGAGACTCCATACGGCGCTCCGCCCTTCGATCGCATTGTGCCCGAGCACTACGGCCCCGCCTTCGAGCGTGGTATGTCGTTGCAGAACGAGGAGATTGCGGCCATTGTCGATAATGTCGATGAGCCCACATTCGAGAATGTCATCCTTGCTTACGATAACTCCGGTGAGCTGCTTACGCGTGTTGCCTCGGTCTTTGGTATGATCGCCTCGGCCGACACGAATGAGCAGATTCAGGCGCTTGAGGCAGAGATATATCCCCGTCTGGCAATTCACGACGATGCCATCGCAATGAACGACCGCCTCTTCGAGAAGATCCGTTCGGTGTATGATCGTCGCTACGCGCTCAACCTTGACGCGGAGCAGATGCGCCTGACGGAGAAGATTTACAACGATTTCGTTCGCTCTGGAGCATTGCTCTCGCAGGATGATAAGGCAAATCTCAAGCAGATCAACGAGCAGCTCTCGGCCCTGAGCGTTCAGTTCAGCTCAAATCTGCTGGCGGCAACCAACGCCTACGAGCTTGTGACCGAGGCCAAGCAGCTGACGGGTGTGCCTGCCATTGTGCGCGATGTGGCGCGTCAGGCGGCCAAGGATCGCGGCTACGGTGACGATAAGTTCCTCTTTACGTTGCAGCGTCCGAGTATGACTTCGCTCCTAACCTACGCCCGCGACCGCGCCTTGCGCGAGGAGATCTTCAAGGCATACCTTGCGTTGTGCAATGACGGCGGTGAGTGGGATAACAACGCGATTATCGCCGAGATTGCCAACCTGCGTTACGAGAAGGCTCGCCTGTTGGGTTACGACTCTTACGCTCACTATGTTACCTCTGATGAGATGGCCTCTTCGCCCGATGCAGTGTATGCCCTGCTGGACGAGATCTGGACTCCCGCACTGGAGCGTGCCGACGATGAACTCAGACGTATGCAGCGTCAGTTCCGCCGTGACGAGGGCCGCGACGTAGAGTTTGCGGCGTGGGATTGGTGGTACTATGCCGAGAAGGTAAGAATATCGGATTACAACATCGAGGAGAGCGATATCCGTGAATACCTCTCGCTTGAGAATGTCAAGGGTGGTATCTTCTTCCTCTGCAATCGACTTTATGGCATTACGATACGCCCCCTGAAAGCCCCCGTATATCACAGTGAGTGTGAGGTCTATGAGGTGATCGACAACAACGATCAGCCCCTCGGAGCGCTCTACCTGGATCTCCATCCGCGCGATGGCAAGGAGGGCGGCGCGTGGTGCGGAACCTTTGTCGATCAGACGTATAAGGATGGCGAGCGTGTATTGCCCGTTGTGAGCATCGTAGCTAACTTCACACGTCCTGCGGGTAGCACCCCTGCGTTGCTGACACTCGACGAGGTGGAGACCTTCTTCCACGAGTTTGGCCACGCTCTACACTCACTCTTTGCCGATGTCGAGTATCGCGGACTGGGCGGTGTCGAGGGCGACTTTGTTGAGCTCCCCTCGCAGATTATGGAGAATTGGGCTTTAGCCCCCGAGATGCTCAAGCACTACGCCGTGCATTACCGCAAGGGCGATGTTATGCCCGAGATTCTGATTGAGCGCATCAATCGCAGCAAGCAGTTCAACGAGGGCTTCAACGCTACCGAGCTGGTGGCCGCGGCGCTCTCGGATATGGATATTCACTCGCGCCAGAGTGCCGACCTTAGCGACGTTGCGGCTTTCGAGCGTGAGGCTTTGGTTGAGAAGCGCGGCCTTATACCGCAGATTGAGCCTCGCTATCACTATCCTATCTTCGGCCATATCTTCGATGGAGGCTATGCCGCAGGCTACTACTTCTACATCTGGGCCGAGGTGCTTGATAAGGATGCCTTCCAGGCATTTGTCGAGAGTGGCGATCTGTTCGACAAGGT
>JAFOEH010000218.1 GCA_017380275.1 Alistipes sp. | reverse complement strand
TTCACGCGCGGAATACGGCCATCGGGGCCAATCATATTGGCCTTGGTGCAGACACCCACCAGCGTTCCGATTGTGTCGAACATATCGATAAAAATGAGCGTGAAGACTACCACAACCATATCGAGCGTAAAGATATTTTCCCACTCAAACTGGAAGGCTATATCCGACAACGAGTGCGGCATCGACATCACGCCGTTGTAGTCCGTCAAGCCCATCGGAATACCGATCACGGTCGTTGCCAGAAGACCTATCAGCAGACCGCCACGCACGTTCTTCACCGTGAGCAGACCTGTGATGAGCAGACCGATCATCGCCAGCAGCGGCGCACCCGAAGTGATGTCGCCGAGCGACACGAGCGTTGAGTCGTTGTTGATGATAATGCCCGCATTCTGCAGACCGATAAAGGCGATGAAGAGTCCGATACCCGCACCGATTGCATTCTTCATCGAGTCGGGGATAGCGTTCACGATCGCCTCACGCAAGTTAGTGAGCGTAAGCATAATAAAGATCAAACCCTCGATAAATACCGCCGTTAGCGCAAACTGCCACGAGTAACCCATACCCAAACAAACGGTATAGACGAAAAAAGCATTGAGTCCCATACCGGGAGCAAGTCCGAAGGGCAGCTTACCCCACAGGGCCATCGCCAGCGAGCCAACAATTGCGGCCAGCGCCGTTGCGGTGAAGACTGCACCCGCCGTCATACCCTCCAGCTGGCTGAACATTACGGGATTAACGGCAAGGATGTAGGACATCGTAAGGAAAGTTGTTACGCCCGCCAGAATCTCGGTGCGAACGGTGGTTACCTTCTCATCGAAACCGAAAAGTTTTTTAAGCATATCTGTAAGTCTTTAGATATTATCAGAAAGTACGTTGTAGATTTCGCATCCCAAATCACAATGGAATTGAAGGTTCCGCACCGAAGCCCCTACGGCCAGAAACACGATAGCAATGAAGACGAGCGGTTTTTTCATATCGCAATTTTTCAATTGGGTTATACACAAAATTACAATATTTAGCACATAAATCTACTAATTTTCTCATTTTTTTACCATCTCCTCCACAAATAATCACAGACGTATATAATCAGCAAGGGCTCCCCGAAGGGAGCCCTTGCCTCACTCAACTATTACAATTATCTTTATCGCTAAAGATTCTTTTTTCTGATAGCCGCCAGCATATCGTCGGTCATCGACGAGAGATCCCACTGCGGCTTCCAACCCCACTCCTCACGAGCGCAAGAATCATCCAAACTGTCGGGCCAACTCTCGGCAATATTCTGCTTGACGGGGTCAATACGGTAAGTCATCTTGAAATCGGGGATGCGCTTACGAATCTCATTATAAATAATATCGGGAGTAAAGCTCATCGACGCGATGTTGAAGCTATTACGGTGGCGCAGCTTGTTGGGGTCAGCCTCCATCAACTCAACCATAGCACGCAAAGCGTCGGGCATATACATCATATCCATATATACATCACGCACCGGGCAGACAAACTTCTCGCCCTTCACGGCAGCGTAATAAATCTCAACAGCGTAATCCGTAGTACCTCCTCCGGGCAGCGTCACATTCGAGATGATTCCCGGAAAACGCACCGAACGGGTATCCACGCCGTAGCGGGTGTAGTAGTAGTTCGACAGCAGCTCGCCCGTAACCTTACATACGCCATACATCGTATCGGGCTGCATCACCACATCCTGCGGAGTGTTGTTGCGCGGGAAGTCGCCACCGAAAGCACCAATCGAAGAGGGTGTAAAGAGCGAACAGCCATACTCGCGGGCAATCTCGAGCGAGTTGTTCAGCGCGCCCATATTGATGTTCCACGCCAGCTGGGGGTTCTTCTCTCCCGTTGCCGAGAGCAGGGCCACAAGGTTGAAGATGGTGTCCACGCCATTCTTATGTACAGCATAGGCAAATCGATCACGATCCAAGGCATCCATCTGAATGAACGGGCCATCACCAGCCAATGCCTCATTGTGACGAAGATCGGCAGCTATAACATTCGAGCCGCCATAGATACCACGCAGATAACCGGTTAGCTCCGATCCAATCTGGCCGCCTGCACCTACAATAAGAATTTTTTTCATACGAGATCTCTTCGATATTTTATGCAAAGATAGTATTTTTTCTTTTACAACATCACAAAAAAGGTATTTATATTTCCATTTTTATAAAAAAAAGGCACTTTTAGCTATCATTATCGCATAAAATATATTTTGGGGTTCACGATAAAATTCGTATTTTTGTTCGAGAAACCGTAAAAACAAACAGATATGAAAAGAGGTATTTTGATTTTTTGCACAGTCATCTTAGCTTTTGCCTATGGCTGCAACACAAAGCCCGCTGCCCCTATCGCGGACGATTATCGCGTATGCGCATTTATATGGCCCTCGTGCCACGACGATTCATTAGGCCGCACCAACTGGGAGCAGGGCATCGGCGAGTGGGAGGTTATCCAGAAGGGCGATCCCCGTTTCCCGGGACACTACCAGCCCAAGCAGCCTCTGTGGGGCTACGAGATGGACAACGACCCCGTGGTTGTCGAGAAGTGGATTCAGACAGCGCTGGAGTATGGCGTCAATACGTTCGTTTACGATTGGTACTGGTTCGACCATTACCCCTATCTTGAGAGCGCCTTGAACGACGGTTTCTTGAAGGCCCCATCGAATGAGAAGATGGAGTTCTTCATTATGTGGGCCAACCACGACGTCAAGCACAACTACTGGAACTACCACAAGTGGCAGGACGATGAGTCGATCCTGTGGCACGGAGCAATCGACCCCAACGACTTCCCCAAGATTGTCGATAGAGTCATTAACCAGTATTTCAAGCGTCCCAACTATACGAAGATTGACGGCTGCCCCGTCTTCGCAATCTTCAGCACCGACAACTTCATCAAGAGCTTCGGCACCAAGGAGGCTGCCGTAGAGGCTATGGAGTATATGCGCAGCGAGGTTCGCAAGGCAGGCTTCCCCGATATGCACTATATGATGATGGACGGCGGCGGCTTCCCGCTCAACGAGGGCACAAAGGCGAACGTCGATAACAGAATGTTCCTCAAGCCCGACAGCTGGGCATTATATAATATGGGTGGCTTCGATCCCGACTATATGCGTCACGGCCAGAATGCCATCGACTACCGCAACGGATGGGATAGCTATATGGATATTCCCGTATTCCCCACCGTATCCATCGGCTGGGATGACACCCCCCGATTCCCCGCAAAGGGCGAGAACGACGTTACGCGTTTCAACCACTCACCCGAGGCGTTCAAGAACTTCCTCCTCGAGGCCAAGCGATACGCCGACGATCATCCCGAGCAGCCGAAGTTTGTTATGATCAACGCGTGGAACGAGTGGGTTGAAGGCAGCTATCTGTTGCCCGACCGCTACTGGGGCTACGGCTGGCTGGAGGCCGTAAAGGATGTTTTCGGCCCCGTCAAGGAGTAATCTGAAGATATTTTAACCAAAAAACTCAAAATATTATGAAATACGCAATCATCTCTACCGAGAAGGGCGATATGAAGGCTGAGCTCTTCACCGAGGAGACTCCTATCACCGCTGAGAATTTTATCAAGCTGGCCGAGAGCCGTTTCTACGATGGGCTCACGTTCCACCGAGTGATTCCCGATTTTGTGATTCAGGGCGGCTGCCCGATTGGCAACGGCGCAGGCGGTCCGGGTTACACCATCCCCTGCGAGACTTCAGCTCCGCGTCAGTACCACGACCGTGGCGTTATGTCGATGGCTCACCGTGGCAAGGATACGGGTGGCTCGCAGTTCTTCATCTGCCACAACCGCCAGAACACACAGCACCTTGACGGCGTTCATACCTGTTTTGGTCAGGTGGTAGAGGGCTTGGACGTGATCGACGACATCCGTCCGGGCGATCTGATCCTCTCGGTTAGCATCGTCGAGGAGTAATCGCACCGCGCTATGAAACGAAGTATCTTCACGCTACTGCTTGCGACGTTCACCCTCTCGCTTGCCGTAGCACAGAACGACTCGCTCAGAATCGTTAGGGCCGACTGGCGCGAAAGCGCTACTACTGTGGGCATTACGCTCAAGCAGGCACAGATAAAGGAGCTCTTCGGCAGCACGCAGTCTATATCACTTGTCGAGATTGCACCCTCGGCCAAGCGCCGCGTGGGCATCGCCGGCAATGCGGGTATGATCAAGACCAGCGAGCAGGCCACAACGCACGGGGCCGTAGCCGCCATCAATGGTTCGTTCTACAATATGACCG
>JAFOEH010000217.1 GCA_017380275.1 Alistipes sp. | reverse complement strand
CGCCCGTAGCGATGTCGATAAGTCTCTTGCTGAGCCACACGAACAGCAACGACAGCATCACATTCACCATACCCACAATAGCGCGCAGAACGATGCGCGTGCGCACGGCCGACGCCTCGGCCCACAACCAGCGAAGGTAGTAGCCGATCCTTATATCCTTGATATCTTCGATGTTTCTTCTCTGCATACTCTTAATCCTTATACCTCGACCAAGCCCTGACGGATGGCATAGACCACCAGACTTGCCGTATTCTTACAGCCGCTCTTCTCCAGGATGTTGGCACGATGCTTATCCACCGTACGCTTCGATATGAAGCATCGGTCGGCAATCTCCTGCGTCGAGAGCCCTTGACATATTCCCACCAGAATCTCCACCTCGCGCTCCGAGAGCAGATCCGTCTCGGCAACAGCGGGCACAGGATTCTGCACCGAGCGAATCGACTGCGAGAGCGACCTCATCAGCGACTCACTCATATACGTTCCTCCGGCACAGAGCGTCTCGACAGCCTCGACAACCTCATCGAACTCGGAGTCCTTGAGCAAGAAGCCACGCGCACCGCTCGAGGCCATCGACGAGTAGTAGGCATTGTCGCCAAACATCGAGAGCGAGATCACCTTCAGCTCGGGCCTGAGGGCCAATGCCCGCTCGGTGGTGGCGGCTCCGTTCAGCCCCGGCATCGCGTAGTCCATAAAGACCACATCGGGACGCAGACGCTCCACCTCAGCGAGGAACTCCTCGCCGCTGGCTGCATCGGCCACAACCTCGAAGTCGGGATGCGACTCCAGAAGCAGGCGCAGCCCTCGACGAAACAGGGCGTGATCATCGACCAGTGCTATACGTATCATCGCTGACGGCGGTTTTTACGTTTGGGGCGCTCCTCGTCAATTGCCGCAGGGCGGGCATTCAGGCGTGCCGCTCCGCGAACATTGATCTTGACCGTGGCGGTCATTCCCTTACCCTTCGATGAGCGTATGTCGAATTCGCCATTGAGGGAGTTGATACGCGAATTGATATTCGAGAGGCCCATACCGCAATCCATCATCGCCTGCGGATTAAAGCCGCGACCATTGTCCGTATATTGCAACTCCAGCAGATCGCCCGATGAGGTGAGCGAGAGGCGGATCTCGCTGCAGCCAGAGTGCTTGAGCGAGTTGGTAACAAGCTCGCACACAACGCGGTACATAATAACCTCAATGTCGGTATTGTAACGCTCGCCACGCAGGTTGGTGGCGAACGAGAGCTTCACGTTGTGCAACGCCTGCGAGCGGTCGATAAAGTTGCGGATGCCTCGCGCAAGACCGAAATCAGCCAGAACGTGGGGCGAGAGGTTGTTCGAGATCTCGCGCAGCGAACGCAACGCCTCATCCACGACGTAGAGCGTATTGTTGAAGATCTCGCGTCGCTCGTCACTCATCTCATCGCGTGAGAGGGCCGAGAGCGAAATCTTGGCCGACGAGAGCAGAGGGCCCAGCCCATCGTGCAGCTCCTTCGAGAAGTTGGCGCGGCTCTTCTCCTCGGCACGCAGCACCGCCGTGAGGATGCGTTTGTCGGTCATCTGACGGCTGCGATTGAGGCGGTCGATATAGTCGAAGAGTCGATCCAAAAGCACCATACCCACCGAGATACAGACCGAGACCACGATGTCAAACCACACCATCATCTCAACGGGTACGGGGTGGCCGTAGTCCATCCATAGCTGCAACAGTCGCTCGGCAGCAAGCACCATAAAGCCAATGATAAAGAGTATCCAGATCGAGTTGTACTTCGTAGCGCGCACCAGACGCACAGCGTAGTACATAGCAATGAACTGGATGATGATTGCGAGGTAAAGCAAAAATCTGATCATCATAAGCATTATCATTTTTTGAGCGCGACGCTTTAGCGCTCGGGGTTATTTCAAAATCCGCTCCAAATAGGGCATATAGGCGTAGGCCGTCATATCGATCTGCACGGGAACGACTGCAACGTAGCCGTTACTGAGGGCCCACTCATCGGTCAGCTCCGCTTCAGGCTCGTAGTTGTTAAAAGCACCAGTGAGCCAGAAGTAGCGACGGCCATTGGGTGTCTCGCGTGGGAAGAACTCCTCGCGCCAGATGCCACGACACTGGCGACAGATGCGGATGCCCTTAATATCCTTCGGATCAATGTCGGGAACATTCACATTCAGGCACAGCGGGCCGTGATCCTCATCTCGCTGGTTCTCCAGAATTGACCTAACGATGCGGCGGCCATACTCCTTGCAGGCCATAAAGTCGGCATCGGGCGAGTGGTCCGTCAGCGACAAACCGACGGCGGGAATACCGTAGAAGCTACCCTCGATGGCGGCGCCCATCGTACCCGAGTAGAGGACGTTGATGGCGGCATTCGAGCCGTGATTAATGCCCGAGATTACCATATCAACCTTACGGTCGAGCAGCAGGTGGTCGAAGGCGATCTTGACGCAATCGACGGGCGTGCCCGTGAAGGAGTAAATCTCAAGGCCCTCCTCCTCGTGGCGCTTATCCAAGAAGAGGGGCTCACCGAAGGTGATGGCCTGCGAGCGGCCACTCTGCGGCGTGGCAGGGGCAACGGCAATCACATCGCCGAACTCACGCGCCAGTTCTACTGCGGCGGCAAATCCTCGGGCCTGATAACCATCGTCGTTGGTTACAAATATCAATCTTTTCTCTTGCTGCATAGTCATTAATTAGGCGGGAAGGCGGGCCCAGCCCGCTCCACATACAAAGGTAAAAAAATATTCCGATTTTACCCTCTCGGCGACTTTTTTTCTACGCGTCTGCGCTTTTTCCACGGCCGAGGGTTGCAGAAGTGAAAAATATCCGTTAAATTTGAGAAACTCTAAAACGCAAACCGAAAAATTATGGCACAGACACCTTACACTAAAAAGTACACCAATGCCGACTACTATACCGACGGCAAGTTCAACGAGGATGTGGCCAAGAAGGCTTTCCTCGATATGTTCGAGCACTACGGAATCCCCTTCACACCCTTCCTTGAGGAGAATTTCTGGGTAAACGACTTCGGTCTGGGCGACTTCGAGCACGTCGGAATGGGCGGTGTGTTCTGGATCAACAACCCCGAGTACCGCTACTTCGGCCACGAGATCTATCTGCTGCCCAACCAGATGATCGTCGAGCACTATCACGTCCCCTCGGCATACGCCGCCAAGCACGAGAGCTGGCACGTTCGCAACGGATGGGTATATAACTTCGGTATCGGCGAGCCTACGCCCAACCCGCCCGCACTACCCGAGAGCCAGAAGGATAAGTTCATCACGGTGAGCAACTTCCACATTATGAAGGTGGGAGATATTAGCGCCCTGCAGCAGATCGAGAGCCGCCACTTTCTGATGGCCGGCGACGAGGGAGCTGTGGTTACCGAGTACGGCACCTTCCACGACAACGACGGCCTGCGCTTCACCAACCCCGACGCAAGCCTGTAAATAAGGCCTACAGACCGACGTAAGAGCAGTTTAATAATTTTGAAATAGCCAAAAAACCAATAAAACTATGAGAACTTTTAATCACGTAGGTATCATCCTTAAGGAGAAGATGGATGGTATGATTTATGTTGAGCCGCTGAAGGTTCATATCACCGATTGTTCGCAGAGCCCCAACAAGATCGAGTTCCTCTACTTCGAGCCCGATTCTCCGCTACCCGAACTGGTAACATCGCAGGGTCACATCGCTTACGAGGTGCCCAATATGGAGGAGGCCATCAAGGATGCTAAGGTGCTGTTCGGTCCCTTCGATATGGGTAATATGATCCTCTCGTTCGTCGAGGAGGAGGGTATCGCCATCGAGTTCAACGAGTTCAAGTAAAAGTTGTCAAACAAGGCTAATTTGGCGTTTCGCTTACCCTCAAAATGCTCATTTACGTCTAAGTAAACTCCGCTTTTTCGGGCTGCGCGCGGCCTAAAATTAGCTCTTGTTATACAACTTTTTAAGAAAAGCCACCCTGTTTTGCGGGGTGGCTTTTTTATATAAAAACACAAAAATTCGTAGAATGAGTTTTTAGAATAGTTCCATCTGGCCCTCGAGATGGTTAAACGAGAGTCGGTGGTACGGAGTCAGGCCAAACTCGCGAATTGCAAGTCGGTGATCCTTCGTGGGATAACCCTTGTTCGAATCCCAGCGATACTGCGGATACTCCTCGTGCAGGCGCATCATATACTCGTCACGGTGGGTTTTGGCCAGCACCGATGCGGCAGCGATGTTAGCGTACTTTCCGTCGCCCTTGACGATGCACTTGTAGGGCAGGCCCGAACGCGACGTGAAGCGGTTGCCATCGATGGCCAGAAATCCGGGCTTCACATTCAGGCTCTCGGCCGCGATGTTCATACCCTCGATCGAGGCGCGCAGAATGTTGATCTCGTCAATGCGCGCTGCCGCAACCTCAGCCACGGCCCACGCCACAGCCTCGCGCTCGATAACCTCGCGCAGGATATTGCGCTGACGCTCAGTCATCTGCTTCGAGTCGTTGAGTAGCGGATGTGAGAAATCGGGCGGCAAAATCACCGCCGCGGCAAAGACACTGCCTGCCAAGCAGCCTCGGCCAGCCTCGTCGCAGCCAGCCTCCAAGAGTTCGTGTTGATAGCAATTTTCCAACATAGCGAAACAAAGTTACAAATATTTTCTCGCGTTGCGCTCTTTTTTCGTATTTTTGTGGTCGGAGCAGAAGCCCGAGAGAGTAATTATGGCAAAAAAGAGAGTTGTACGACATCGAATCTTCGACCTGACCATCACGCTGATCATCATCGTGGCGGTCACCACGCTGCGTGCCGTTATGATACCCGCAGGCGATGAGTTGATGCCCAACACCGACACCCCCATAGGTGCAATCCTGCAAAATCTGCAGGGCTCTCTCCCGACGCTCTCGGCCATCATCTGGGCAGCCGTGCTCTTCTTCGCAAGTATGGGCGCGGGCCGCTATGGCACGCAATACTCGCTCTACCCCGCCTACACGCTGATGGCAATCCCGATTGTGGCGATCACCGCAGCGGCCATAATGGTCAGTGGAGAGATGCTGCTATCGGCTGCCGCACTTGTGATTATGATGCTGGCAACGAAGTACATACACCGCTTCACGATGCGATCAGACAGCTTCAGCGACCTCTCGCTCGCAATGCTCTACTACGGCCTCCTGCCGCTCGTTGTAGCACCCTCGGCGCTACTGTACGCAGCTATGCCTCTGCTGATTCTCTTCGTTCGCAGCTCGTGGCGACACTGGGTGGTATGCACCTCAAGCCTCGCCTTCCCGTTGCTCTCGGTGAGCTACTGGAGCTGGTGCGCAGGCGATGGATTCCTCACGCCGATCAACGAGCTATACACCTCGATGCTCACGCCGAGCGAATTCAGTTTCTTCAGCACAATCAACCCCGCAGGTATCCTCCTCATAGGTGTGCTGATCGTGATGTCGCTCTGCTCGATAACGCTAATCATCTCGGACAAATACTCGCTCAAGGTCCGCTCGCGCGCTATGATGCGCTTCAATGCCCTGTTGCTGCTGGTCTTTGTAGGAATGTTCTTCCTGCCGAGCGCTACGGCTACGCTCTTTGCTATCGTGGCGATGCCGGCGGCGATGCTCATCCCTCTGATCTTCGTGCGTATGGGCGTTAGCTTCACCGAGATGCTCTACCGCCTGATGCTCCTCGCTGCGGCGGCAAATATGGTTCTGCTGAGCGTGATGTAACCTCGCAGAAAAGGGCTTTTTCGGCCGTAAGTCGCTAATTTTGAATTCACAATTTTGTTTTTTTAATTTATTGGTGTACCTTTGCACTCCGTATCAACCTCTTATATTGGGCGTAAGGTTATAAGGGTTGCGTTGCCGTAAGGCACGTGGCCGAGGATTATGAGCCAATGAGCCGTATGGTAAACCTGCGCAGCGATAATGTTGAACGACTAATTTTTTAATTTTGTTGCAACAATGAACAAAGATGCAATCATTAAGCTCGTAAACGAGCAGATGTGGCCCAAGACTGACGCTGATGTGCCTCAGTTTGGTGCTGGTGACACGATCACCGTAACTTACCGTATTGTCGAGGGTAACAAGGAGCGCTTGCAGAGCTTCCGTGGT
>JAFOEH010000216.1 GCA_017380275.1 Alistipes sp. | reverse complement strand
ATGTGTATAAAAGGTAATTTCTGCGTTACGCTCGCCCTCAAATTCCTCATTTACGCCTCAGTAAACTGCGGATTCTCGGGCTTCGCAAGCCTTGAAATCCCTCTTTTATACCCATTTTATCAGTAGTAATAAAGACTGCTTAACCTCGGGGTTAGGCAGTCCTTTTTTTATGCGTGAGGGTATAAGCAATGCTTATCGTCTATTAAAATCTTTTTATCGTTTTTATAGTTATTGTGCGATTTTATGTATTACTTTTGCAATAGAGAAAAACAGATATTCATTAACAAACAAAAACAAAAAAGATTATGGAGAAGTATAGTTGCATTCCTTGCGGTTGGGTATATGACCCCGCTATTGGTGATCCCGAGAACGGTATTGATGCTGGTGTAGCATTTGAGAATTTGCCCGATGATTGGGTATGCCCCTTGTGCGGAGCAGGCAAGGAGGAGTTCGAGAAAATTTAGTATTAACCCCCAAAAGGTATTGATTAGGTAAAAAGGCAAGAGTTAATAACAATCAAACAGGCGACCCGCGCGGGCCGCCTGTTCCGTTTTTTATATGTCGAGTCTCTTACTCGGGCTTAACGAGCGAGAGATACAACTCGTCGATCTGAGCCTGATCGATTACCGAAGGTGCGTCGAGCATCACGTCGCGACCTGCGTTGTTCTTCGGGAATGCGATGAAGTCGCGTATCGACTCCGAGCCACCGAAGAGCGAGCACAGACGGTCGAAACCGAATGCCAGACCACCGTGGGGAGGCGCACCAAACTTAAATGCATTCATCAGGAAGCCAAACTGCTCCTCGGCCTTCTCGGGCGTGAAGCCCAGAATCTTGAAGATGAGAGCCTGCAACTGTGCATCGTGGATACGAATCGAACCACCACCGATCTCCGTACCGTTACATACGAAGTCGTAAGCGTTAGCACGCACACGGCCGGGATCGCTCTCCAGATAGGGTACGTCCTCGGGCTTGGGAGAGGTGAAGGGGTGGTGCATAGCGTAGTAACGCTCGGTCTCGTCGTCCCACTCGAACATCGGGAAATCGACAACCCACAGCGGAGCAAACTTCTTAGGATCGCGCAAGCCCAGAAGCTCGGCAACGTGCAGACGCAGAGCGCAGAGCTGCGTGAGAGCCTTGAACTTCTTGCCACACAGTACGAGCATCAGATCGCCCGGCTTGGCATCCATACGCTCGGCCATAGCCTTCAGGTCGTCGGCCGAGTAGAACTTATCAACCGATGACTTGAGGTTACCCTGCTCGTCCATACGAATCCATACCAAACCCTTGGCACCCACCTGCGGACGCTTAACGTACTCGGTCAGGGCGTCGATCTGCTTGCGGGTGTAGCCGGCACAGCCCGTAGCGGCGAAACCTACTACATACTCCGCATCGTCGAATACGGGGAACGAGTGGCCGTGAGCCAGGTCGGTAATATCGTGGAACTCCATACCGAAGCGCAAATCGGGCTTGTCCGAGCCATACTTCTCCATAGCCTCAATCCAGGGCATACGCTGGAAGGGCTCCGTGAAGTCGATATTCATCACATCCTTGAACATATATTTAGCCCAACGCTCGAAGATCTCCAATACATCCTCCTGCTCTACGAATGACATCTCGCAGTCGATCTGCGTAAACTCGGGCTGACGGTCGGCACGCAAATCCTCATCGCGGAAGCAACGCACGATCTGGAAGTAGCGGTCGTAACCGGCTACCATCAGCAGCTGCTTCAAGGTCTGGGGCGACTGAGGAAGGGCATAGAACTGGTTGGGGTTCATACGGCTTGGTACGACGAAGTCGCGCGCACCCTCGGGGGTAGAGCCAACCAGGTAGGGAGTCTCAATCTCGAGGAAGCCTTCGTTGTTGAGGAACGTGCGGATAGCGTACGCCATACGATGGCGCAACTCCATATTGCGCTGCAGGGGCGGACGACGAAGGTCGAGGTAGCGGTACTTCATACGAAGGTCGTCGCCACCGTCCGAGTTCTCCTCGATGGTGAAGGGGGGAGTCTGTGCCTCGTTCAGGATCGTAAGCTCCGTAGCGGCAACCTCAATATCACCCGTAGGCATCTTGGGATTCTTCGACGAACGCTCGATTACGTTACCCGTAACCTGCACGACGAACTCGCGACCCAACTTAGCAGCCGCCTCGCGGATGGGGGCAGGAGAGTTCTCCTCAACTACAATCTGGCTGATGCCGTAACGGTCGCGCAGGTCGATGAATGTCATCGCACCGAGGTTACGCACCTTCTGCACCCAGCCGGCAAGCGTGACGCTCTGGCCAACGTGGGCCATACGCAGCTCGCCACAAGTATGACTTCTGTACATAGCTTTATCTTTTTTTGATTATTGACGTTAATATCACGCAAATATACGAAGAAAAAGCATATTTCGCACCCTTTAATCCCAGATTTGCAATTTCAAGACGAAATTATTAATTTCGCACACTATGGAAGAGCAGAAAAATATCGCCGAGCAGGATAAAAAATTTATGTCGATGGCAATAACTGAGGCCCGACGAGCGTTACAAATGCAGGAGGTGCCCATTGGGGCGGTGATTGTGTGTGGCGACAGAGTAGTAGGTCGTGGCCATAATCTGGTTGAGACGCTCTCCGATGCTACGGCCCACGCCGAGATGCAGTCTATCACGGCAGCGGCCTCGATGCTGGGCGGCAAGTATCTGAAAGGGTGTACGTTGTATGTTACGGTCGAGCCCTGCGTGATGTGCGCTGGTGCGTTGGCGTGGAGCCAGATCGATAGGGTAGTTTACGGAGCCGATGATCCCAAGCGCGGTTACACCACTGTTGGCGGCCGCATACTCCACCCCAAGACCGAGGTCGTGAGTGGCGTTATGCGCGTGGAATGCGAGGCGCTGATGAAGGATTTTTTCAAGAAACTGCGATAGTTTGAGCGTAAATCCTATTGCAACAAAGAAATTTTTTATAACTTTGCGTTTCGTAACCCTGTAACCCAAGGGGTTCTATAAGGAATTTTTATAACAATAACTTAATAAACACATTTTAACTATGAGAAAAATTGTTTTGTTGGCAGTTGCGCTGATGGGCTTCACCGCCGCTTTCGCGCAGACCGATGTCCTTACCGTAGCGCAGGAGGCAAACGATGCTCTCGCTGCTAAGAATTATGCTAAGGCTGCTCAGTTGCTCGAGCAGGTTATCACAGCAGGTGCAGAGTCAGATGAAGACGCTGTTCTGGAGCAGGTAAATAGCGCAAAGAAGAACCTTCCTATCGCAACTTTCTATGTAGGTCGTACCGCTGCGGCCGAGGCTCAGAAGCTTACCGATGCCGCTGCTCGTGATGCAAAATATGCTGAGGCTATCGCTACTTTGGAGAAGGCCGTTAAGTTGGGTACCGACTACAAGGTTCCTGCTGCTGCAAATAACGCAAAGCGTATGGTATCGCAGGTTTACCTCGTGCAGGGTGGTGCTTACTTCAACGCTAACGACTACGCTAAGGCTGCTGAGATCTTCGCTAAGGGTTACGCTGCCGATAACAAGAACACCGATATGGCTTTGAACCTGGCTGAGTGCTACTTCAAGATGGATAAGTACGCTGAGGGTGTTAAGGTTTGCTCGGAGGTTGCTGCTCTGCCCGCAGGCCAGAAGAACGATGCTGCTATTGCTAACGCTAAGGCAAAGATCAACCAGTACACCAACAATAAGATCGCTACTCTCCAGCAGGCTAACGATTTCGATGGCATCATCGCTATGGCAGAGTCTATCGCTGATGAGGCTTTGAAGCAGAAGGTATTGGTTCAGGCTTACTTCTTGAAGAAGGATTACGATAAGGTTATCGAGATTGGTGAGGCTGCTGCTGCATTGCAGACTGATGCTGCTGATCAGAGCGCTGTTTACTTCAACCTCGGTTCTGCTTACAACGCAAAGGAGAACAAGGCTAAGGCTATCGAGATCCTGAGCAAGGTTACCGCTGAGCCTTACGCAACTCCCGCAAAGGCTGCTGTTGCTGAGCTTACGAAGTAATTCCTACACGGAAGAATAAAAAAAGTGTCGGTCCCATCGGGCCGACACTTTTTTTATCTCTTTTTCATTATGACGTGTTCGAGCAACATTACCGTCAGCACTCCCATCACAAATCCGTTGCCTATTATGGGACGCACAATCGCGGGAATGACATCCATCGGTATCGCGCCAAAGAGCAGGGCAACCATAACGGGTAGGCCTACGATCATACCCTCGTCGAAACTATCGACCGAGCGCGAGGATGTTACCATATGCAGCGCAGCGGCAATCTGTGTGCCCATCAAGTAGAGCAGAATCACGCCAATGACCGTGTCGGGAATGGCCGAAAGGGCCGCAATGAGCGATGGAACGAAGGCGCAAATGATGAGCCCAACGCCTGCGGGAATTATTGCATAACGCGAAGCGCACTGCGAGGATGCAATCACACCGGGCGACATCGAGTAGTTCACCGGACCTATCACACCCAATCCTCCTGCTACGATGTTGAGCAATCCCGTCAATCCCACTCCTCGACGACAACGCTTGTCGGTGTCGGCCGTCTGCAACATTCCGCCCAGCGACTGCACCGATCCCACATCGTTAATCAATAGAGCAACGTAGCAGAGCATAAACGCCGCTATGATACTGCCATCAAATTCCAGCGCGGGGAGCAACAGCGGCCCCTCCGATGCGGTGAACTGCGCAAATCGCTCGCCGTAGCCGCCATATATTGCGTAGTAGATCACACATCCCGCCAGCAGCGCAATCGGAATCACCAACGACTTAACCACGCCCTTGAGCTTGAACGATGCCAACGCCATCAGCGGCACGCCCGCGATAGCAAACCATAGGCCGAAACCGTGGCGGGCCTCATCACCTGCGGGGAATATCAGATTCTTGATCGTTGGCGAGAGTGTCACTGCAATTAGCATCAGTATGACGATAACGATGCGCGGCGTAAAGATGCGTTGCAGGCGCTCCAGGATACGTCCCGAGGCCAGCAGCGTGATAGCCACGCCGCCAGTCAGTACGGCGGTGTAAATCTTATTGGTATTGACCGCCTCACCCTGCGATGCAAGAGCTGTGATTATACCCACGAGCAGGACCGAAGCAGGGCCTACCACGATAGGCATACGATGGCCCCACAAGGCTTGAATTATGGTGGCTGCGCCCATAAGCGCAAATACCTTTTGCGCGTAGAGCACCCGCTCAGCGGGTGATCCTACGGCAATGAAGAGCGATGTGACGACCACCGCCACAGCCAGCACAAACCATTGCAGGCTGTAGAGTAGCAGTTGCCCAGCGGGCGGGCGCGAGTCAATCGAATATTTGAAAGCCATCGCTAAGGATTATTTGCCCAGCTGGCGATTAACCTCCAGCGGGTTGTCCGTTGTGATGTAATCCACCTTCTGGTCGATGCACCACTTGATCTGCTCGGGATCATTAACGGTCCATACGTTTACGGTCAGGCCCAGATCCTTGCACTCCTTGATCCACTGAGGATTCTTCTGCATAACGCTGAAGTTGTAGTCGATGCCCGTGTAACCCAAATCCTTGCAGTACTCGGGTGTGAGCGTACCGTTCAGGTATGCCACCTTGATGCCCTTGGGGCCATACTTCACCAGCTCGTCGCAAACGTGCTGACGGAAGGCAATGTACTCAACATCGTTGTCCAATTTGTACTTCTTCACCATCGCCAAGATGTTCTTCACAACGCGAGTCTCGCGTGAGGGGGTGTTGTGATCCTTGATCTCAATGATGAGCTTGGTGCGGGTGTTCTTTTTAGCCTGCTCGAGATACTCCTCCAGCGTGGGCAGCACCTCGCCATTCTCCAACGCCTTTGCGCGGAGGGTTGCGTAGTCGGTCTCCTGAACGCGATACTCGCCGTGCATCGGGCCGTGAACAACAACCAAAACACCATCCTTTGTCTCGTTGATATCACACTCCGAACCGTAAGCTCCCAGATCCTGGGCGTGCTTCAAAGCCGAGAGCGAGTTGCGTACAGAGTTCTGCGTAGCGTGGAATCCGCGGTGTGCAATTACTTGAGTTTGAGCGAAAACGGCGGTCGATGCCACCAGGCAAAGTGCCAAAGTTAAAATCTTTTTCATTGTAGTATAAGTATTGAATTATTGTTCTTGCGTTTGTTGCGCTTTGCGAAACGTAAGTTTTAAGCAAAGATAATGTTTTATTCGCAAATATTCCTTCGTGTGGATAATTATTACAATATTGAGGTTTCATTTTCGTTTTTAGAGTACCAAATCAGAAAATATTTTTGTAAATTTGCTAATTGGTAGGGCTGTAGCCCTTTTGAACTGAAGATAAACTCTACTAATATATTCACTATGAGCAAGTATTCATTGCCGCAGGATGGAGGGTTGCTTTTGGAAGGCACCCCTAAGGATATCATCCATCGATTTGAAAAGATTCCCGCAACGGTCTATGCTGTCGAGCGCGAGGGTGTTGCGTATGTCGCGCAGCAGATCATCGATGCAATCACCGAGCATCAGTCAAAGTCGGATCGTAACTTCGTTCTCGGCCTTACGACGGGCCGCACTCCGCTGGGCGTATATCGTGAGCTGGTGCGCCGATATGAGGCGGGCGAGGTGTCGTTTAAGAATGTGGAGGTCTATAGCCTCGACGAGTTCTATCCGATCAAGAGCGATGCACAGCAGAGCCGTAGCTACCGAATCAAGGAGGAGCTGCTCAATCGCATCGATATTTTCCCCGAGAATGTCCATCTGATCGATGGCGATATTCCGTTGGAGAGGGTGTCGAAGTATTGTATGGACTACGATCGCAAGGCGCGCAATATCGACCTTATGGTTATCGGTATGGGTGAGCAGGGCCAGATCGGATTTAACGAAGCTGGCTCCTATGCCAAGTCCGTGACGCGTATGGTGCAGCTCTCGCATCAGTCGCGCAAGATGCAGGCTTCTAACTTCTACGGCAGCGAGAATACGCCGCGTATGGCCATCACGATGGGCCTGAGTACCGTAATGAGCGCCAAACGCATTATTCTTATGGCGTGGGGCGAGGATAAGGCCGAAGTGATCCACAAGGTGGTCGAGGGTGAGCCCTCGCGTCTGATTCCTGCGTCGCTGTTGCAGAATCACGCTGCCATCGAGGCTGTCGTGGATGCACCCGCAGCCGAGATGCTGACCGTGAAGAAGGCTCCCTGGCTCGTAGGTCCCTGCGATTGGACTCCGCGTATGGTGCGCAAGGCCGTTGTGTGGTTGTGCGAGATGGTGAAGAAGCCTATCCTGAAACTCACCTACAACGACTATCTCGAGAACTCGCTTGGCGAGTTGCTTGAGGCTGTTGATGCAAGCTATGATAAAGTGAATATCAAGGTCTTTAACGACCTTCAGCATACCATCACGGGCTGGCCGGGCGGCAAACCCAATGCCGACGACTCGACTCGCCCCGTACCCTCTACACCCTATCCCAAGCGTGTGATTGTCTTCTCGCCACACCCCGACGACGATGTGATTTCGATGGGAGGTACATTCATCCGATTGGTTGAGCAGGGCCACGATGTACACGTTGCCTACGAGACATCGGGTAACGTGGCTGTTCACGACGATGTGGTGATGCAGCATATCGATACTGCACGTGAGCTTGGTTTTGGCGATCGTGTAGCCGAGATAGCCGGCATTATAGCCTCGAAGAAGAAGAACGAGCCTGAGCCGCGCGAACTACTCGATATCAAGGGTGCTATACGTCGAGCCGAGGCGCGTGCTGCGGTACGTTCGTTTGGATTGAATGCTGACACCAATGCCCACTTCCTCAACCTGCCCTTCTATGAGACGGGCGGTATCAAGAAGGGTGAGCGCACGGATCGCGATATCGAGATTATCACCGAGCTTCTGCAGCAGATCAAGCCCCACCAGATCTATCTGGCGGGTGATCTGGCCGATCCTCACGGTACACACCGTGTCTGCACGGAGGCCGTTCTGGAGGCTATCTATCGTCTGCGCGACAAGGGCGAGGAGTGGCTCAATGAGTGTGTCGTATGGCTCTATCGTGGCGCGTGGATGGAGTGGGAGATCGGTATGGTTGATATGGCCGTGCCGTTGAGCCCCGACGAGCTTATCAAGAAGCGCCACGCCATCTATCGCCACCTCTCGCAGAAGGATATCGTCCCCTTCCCGGGTGAGGATTCGCGCGAGTTCTGGCAGCGTGCCGAGGAGCGCACGCAGAATACGGCCCGCCTATATGATTTGTTGGGTATGGCTGAGTATCAGGCAATTGAGGTATTTGTTAAAATGAAGATATAAAAAAGCAATAAAATGAGAGTAATTATCGAAAACACATCGGCCGAGGCCGGTCGCTGGGCGGCAAATTATGTGGCGGCTCAGATCAATGCAAAAGCAAAGGAGTGTAGTGCCCCCTTCGTTTTGGGACTCCCCACAGGCTCAACTCCGCTGGGTATGTATGCCGAGCTGATCAACCTTTATAAGCAGGGCAAGGTGTCGTTCGCTAACGTCATTACGTTCAATATGGATGAGTACGTCGGCCTTCCGGAGGAGCACCCCGAGAGCTACCACTCGTTTATGTGGAATAACTTCTTCTCGCACATCGACATCAAGGCCGAGAATGTGAATATCCTCAATGGCAACGCCGCAGACTTGCAGGCTGAGTGCGATGCCTACGAGCGCAAGATCGAGGCTGCGGGCGGTATCGACCTCTTCATCGGCGGTGTGGGCGAAGATGGCCACCTGGCCTTCAACGAGCCCTTCTCTTCGCTCAATTCACGCACTCGCGTAAAGACGCTCACCGAGGATACCATCATCGTTAATTCGCGTTTCTTCGACAACGACGTAAATAAAGTCCCTAAACTGGCCCTTACCGTAGGCGTAGGTACAGTATGTGCCGCAAAGCAGGTGCTGGTGTTGGCGCTCGGCCATAAGAAGGCTCGTGCCGTACAGCAGTGTGTCGAGGGTGCCGTGTCGCACGCTTGGACCATCACAGCGTTGCAGATGCATCCCAAGGGAATCTTGGTTTGCGACGAAGGCTCGGTAGGCGAGCTGAAGGTTAATACCTATCGCTACTTCAAGGATATCGAAAAGGATAATTTGTAAAATATACACAACTATGGCTAACATTCCCACACCCCACATCGGTGCCCGCGAGGGCGAGATTGCCGATCGCGTGATTATGGCAGGCGACCCGTTGCGCGCCAAATTTATGGCCGAGACCTTTCTCGAAAACCCCGTGCAGTACAACGCCGTACGCGGTATGTTGGGCTATACGGGAACGTATAAGGGCAAGCGCGTCTCGGTGCAGGGCCACGGAATGGGTATCCCCTCGATTGGTATCTACACCTACGAGCTCTTCAACTTCTACGGCGTTAAGCGCATCATCCGCACAGGCTCGGCCGGCGCCTACCATCCCGATCTTAAGATTGGCGATGTGGTCATTGGCTTGGGTGCCTGCACCGACTCGAACTACGCAGCCCACTACAATCTGCCCGGCACGTATGCTCCGGTGGCCGACTTTCAGCTGGCACGCGCTGCGGTGGAGAAGGCTGAGGCGATGGGTATAAATTATAGGGTGGGTAACATCCTCTCGAGCGATGTCTTCTATGGTGAGGACGAGCGTTGGCGCGAGTGGCAGAAGATGGGTGTGCTGGCCGTAGAGATGGAGGCTGCGGCACTCTATATGAATGCGGCACGCAGCTCTAACGAGGCACTCTGCATCTGCACAATCTCCGATTCGCTCGTGACGGGCGAGGCCTCATCAGCCGAGCAGCGCCAGACAGCATTCACTAATATGATGGAGATTGCATTTGAAATTATATAATGAAAAACATCGTAGTCATAGGCAGCACGAACACCGATATGGTTGTCAAGGCCTCGCACTTGCCCGCTGGTGGAGAGACTGTTCTGGGTGGCGAGTTCCTGATGAATGCCGGTGGTAAGGGTGCTAACCAGGCCGTTGCTGCGGCTCGCTATGGCAATCGTGTGGTTTTTGTAGCCAAGACGGGCAATGATCTCTTCGGAGAGCGTGTGCGCTCTTCGCTTCATAAGGAGGGTATCGTGCTCGACCACCTCTCGGTCGATCCACTGCATCCGTCGGGTGTGGCGCTGATTACGATCGACGCCAGGGCCGAGAATTGCATTGTCGTAGCTTCGGGTGCTAATATGTACCTCTCGACCGCAGATGTTGATGCGGCCAGGGAGGAGATCTCGGCGGCCGATGTGGTGCTGATGCAGCTGGAGTCACCTATCGAAACGGTAACCTACGCTGCGCGAATGGCTGCAGAGGCAGGCGTAAAGGTGGTGCTGAATCCCGCACCTGCGCCCGACAAACCGCTTCCCGAAGAGCTGATGCGCTCGCTCTACCTCATTACGCCCAACCGCAGCGAGGCTTCGCGTCTGTCGGGTATCGAGGTTAAGGATATGGAGTCGGCTCGCGAGGCAGCCAAGGCGATACTCGACCGAGGCCCACAGAGTGTGATTATCACTTTGGGTGGTGATGGCTCGCTTGTCTATGATGGTCAGGAGTTCACTTTCATCGAGGCTACGAAGGTCGAGGCGGTGGACACTACAGCGGCGGGCGATACCTACAACGGCGTATTGGCTACGATGATTGCCGAGGGGCGAAACTTAATCGATGCGGCTCGTGAGGCGAGCCTCGCAGCGGCAATCAGTGTTACGCGTATGGGCGCACAGCCGGCAGCTCCTACGCGCGCGGAGGTGGCCGCAATGGTTGGCCGATAGCGAAGTGGAGAATAATTGTTTTACGGGATTGTCTGTTTTGATTGCAGGCAATCTTTTTTTGCGCCTAAATGATTGATATAATTAAATATCTTTATTAACTTTGTCATTATATTGTCCTATTTGGACTGCACTATCGCAAGAAAACTACTAACGATTATGAAAAGACTTTTACTCCTGCTCTTTGCCGTAATATCTACGGTGAGCCTTTCGGCACAAACAGCTCCTTCGGTGAAAGGTCGCGTTGTGGATGCCACGACGGGTGCAGCCATCGACTTTGCCGATGTGGTAATTACTGATGTTGAAAACAACAACATTGCCTCTACTTCGGTGCGCGGTGGCGAGTTCCAGATCGATCGCGTGCGCGATGGCGAGTTTGTGCTGACAATTATGCTTGTTGGTTACCAGGCCTATATCAGCGACCCTATTACCTTCTCGCGTGGCAACACCGTCGATATGGGTACTATCGCTTTGCAGATGGCCGAGACAGGATTGGAGGAGGTAGTCGTTACGGGCGAGAAGAGTAAGATCGTCTATAAACTCGACCGCCAGACCATCAGCGGCAATTCGTCGCTCTCGACGGCAGGCGGTACGGCAGCCGATGTGCTGCGTATGTCGCCTTCGGTGCGCGTGGATGATCAGGGCGGAGTGTCGTTCCGTGGAAGTTCGGGCTTTCTGGTATATGTTGATGGCAAGGAGAGTGCGCTGACTCTGCAGCAGATTCCCGCCTCGACAATCGAGAATATCGAGATTATCACAACCCCGTCGGCTCGCTATAAGACCGAGGGTGATGCGGGTATCATCAACGTCATCACCAAGCAGCTCAAGGACGAGGGCTTCAGCGGCTCGGTCAATGTGTCGGGATCGACCATCGGAACGTGGAATGCCGATCTTCTTCTGAACTATCGCAAGGGCGCAAGCCGCTTCTATGTAGGCGGAACGGGCTCGGAGATTCGCGGCGAGAGTGATTTCGATCAGGTTAAGATAATCGATGTCGGAGGCGAGCAGACCAAGTCCGTAGCAGATGGTACGCGTATGAGTATCAACGGAACCTACGTCGGTCGTGTGGGATGGGAGCTCAATAAGAACAACCACAAACTCCTGCTCGAGTTCCAGGCTGGCGTGCTGAAGACCACGCGAGGCGGCGATATGCTCTACGATGATTACCGCAAGGGCATGGGCGACGCGGATTTCGTTGTCAACCACTACAATAGTAGAGACCGCTACGAGCTGGAGCGCCATCTGACACAGCTCTCAGCCGATTATGAGTGGCTGCTCAACGAGCGTGGCGACAAGATCTCGTTCGTGGGCAGAATGCGCTACGATGGATATTCGATAGAGTACACTGAGAGTAATATGTTCGACTTCAGTGGCGTACGCCACGAGGGTACGCGCGGCTATGAGAAGGAGCACCATTGGGATTCGGATGCTACGCTGAACTACAATGTCAACTACCGCCCCAGCGGCCGTATCGACGTGGGCTACCAGTTCACCTCATACAGCGAGCACGGTGATTACACCTTCCGCGAGTGGGATAACAGCAAGCAGCAGTTCTTCAACCGCGATGACCTCTACGCCCCCTTCTACTATCGCCGTCAGATTCACTCGGCCTACGCTATGCTGACCGATAAGTTCGGCAACCTCTCTCTGGAGGCGGGCTTGCGTGCCGACCACACTATCGACTGGATGGATATCGAGGTGCAGGAGGAGAAGAACCGCCACCGCTATATCAAGCGCACGGAGCTCTACCCCTCGGCTCACCTCTCTTATGCTGCGCCAGGCAATAATGTCTTTTCGGCGGGCTACTCTTACCGCACCAGCCGACCGGGTATCTGGCAGTTGGAGCCCTACATCACCTACGAGGATTACTACACAATGAACACTGGTAACCCCGACATCAAGCCCGAGTATATCCACTCGGCTGAGGTGGGTTACCGCAAGACCATTGCCGAGGAGAACACCATCTCGGTTACGGGTTACTACCGCCACCGCAAGGGCGTGAGAGAGAACATTCGCGTGGCTCATAAGCCAGGCGTAACGCTCGACTCGCTCATCAACGCAGGTAACGACCGCACTTGGGGCGTAGAGATGAGTGCCCACGACAAGGCAACGCGCTGGTGGAATATGACTATCAATGCCAGCCTCATAGACTATATGATTACGGCCGATTATGACGGTTGCACCGACTCGTCGAATACGGGTTATACCGCAATGATGATGAATAACTTCACGCTGGGCAAATATACGCGTCTGCAGTTCGATGCCAACTTCATTGGTCCTACCGTTCTGACGCAGGGCCGCGAGGATGCCTATTGTTACTTCGACCTGGCGTTGCGCCAGCAGCTCTTCAAGAGCCGAATGTCGGCGTCGCTCGTCTTCCACGACATCTTCCGCACGGCACGTTACGACAACTACCGTATCTCGCCCACGCTGAACTCAACCACGCACGTTCGACCGCGCTACCCGAATATAATGCTCTCGATAAGCTACGCCTTCAACTCGAAGCCGAAGGAGCACGGCGGTGGAGCTGTATCTAAGGGTGCAGTATTTGAGGGTAAGGACTTCTAATCTATCCCTCTGCAGTACGAAAAAAGCTGTCCTTTCGAGGACAGCTTTTTTGTGTTATATAATACCAACGTGGTTGGCAATCTCTACTTCTGCTGACCGCAGGGGCAGAAGCCCTTGATTACGGCACGAACCGATTCGGGGTTTACCTGACGGATGATTGTCTGCTGATTGTGGATATACTTCTGGGTGAGCTCCTTGGTGTAGTTGCGGATGGTGAGCAAACATACATTCTCGGTCTTCTCAACGTGGAAATCCTCCTCCTCGAGGGCCTTAATCAGATCGTCGATATGCCACGAAGCATCGACGCAGAGGCCCAAATCGACAGCCGAGTTGTTGATAAGGTGAGTCTTGATGCGATACTGATCCAGCAGCGAGAATACCACGCTGAACTTCTCCTCCATCACGAACGAAAAGTCCTTCGAGCGAATTACCAACAACACCTGATCGCGCTTGTAAATCATAATCGGCATCGTCACGCGCTCTGCATCGCCGTTGATTACCGTGCCGGGCTTTGACTTGTCGCCAAAGGGACGCACATACAACGGAATGTTCTTGTTCTGCAACGGCTTGATGGTCTTGGGGTGGATAATCTGCGCACCGCTATATGCCAGCTCGATGGTGTCGAGGTAGTTCAGCGCATCAATCTTTACAGCATCTGCAAATACCTTAGGATCGGCATTCAGAACGCCGTCAACATCCTTCCATACCGACATCGACTCTGCGCCCAGGATGTTTGCCACCACGGCAGCTGAGTAGTCCGAACCCTCGCGTCCGAGCGTGGTGGTCGTACCATCGGGAGCGCCGCCAATGAAGCCCTGACCCACGAATACTCCCACGCCTGTATTCTCCAGCGCTGCACGCAGACGGTGCTTCGATGCCTTGATATCAACGTAGGCATCCTTGTGGCGCTGGTTTGTAAGGAACGTGGTTCGCATATCAATCCAGCGGTTGCGAATATTGGTGTGGTTCAGATATTTCGATATGATTGTAGTCGAAATCAACTCGCCATACGCCACGATGGTGTCGTACCAAAGCTCGGCGTCGGCCTTGCGATATACAATGTCGTTTACGATGTTGCGCAACTGACCAAACAGAAGTGTCACCTCGTTGATGTCGGTGTGCTCACCCCACAAATCGTCGATAATCTCGGCGTGGTAGGCCTGAATCTGTCGAATCTCCTCGTTGGCAGCCTCCTTCTCGGCACGCTGCATATGGCCAAAGACACGCTCCAAAGCGTTGGTCGTCTTGCCCATAGCCGACACAATGATAAATAGATTCTCCTCACCCTCGACTATGTGGCGAAGGTTACGCACGCCATCGGCATTTCGCACCGAGGCACCTCCAAATTTGTAAACTTTCATATAATCTAACTACCTAATAAGTTGTGTAATCCGCCACAAAGGTATTAATTTTTGTCATTGTTACTCCTTATTTAAGCATATTTTCGTAACTTTGAAGGACAAATGTGGCATAATTATGTGTTGTCGGGAAGCGATTCTCGGCCCAAACGACGGAAAAACTTAATTAAACAAATAGACCTATGAAAAAACTACTTACTTTTTTGGTGTGCGCTTGCGCACTCTCTACGCTTCAGGCACAGGAGATTTCGATGGGTGGCGGTGGTGCCGAGAACCCTACAATCAATGCCGATAACTCGGTAACATTCACCTTCAACGCCCCCAACGTGGCAAAGATTGAGCTCGAGGGAGATTTTCTCCCTGCACGCGAAGTGAAGGCGGGGGAGAGAACCTACACCACAACCCGCACCTCGCTTGCCAAGAGCGCCGATGGCGTATTTACCATCACCACAGCTCCGCTGGAGTCCGATTTCTACACCTATAACCTCTATATGGATGGCGTTCGCGTGGTCGATCCCAACAATGTCTATCAGAATCGCGATGTGGCCAACCTGATCAACTACTTCATCATCGGTGGCGGCCACGGCGATCTGTTCGATGTGCAGGATGTGCCTCACGGCAACGTTGCGAAGGTGTGGTATCCCTCGCCTCGCGCAAAGATGGCGCAGCGCCGTATGAGTGTCTATACACCAGCAGGTTACAACCCTGCCGATCGTCGCACGAAGTACCCTGTACTCTATATTATGCACGGTATCGGTGGTGATGAGAACGCTTGGATCGACGGCGGTCGCGTGCCTCAGGTGTTGGACAATCTGATCGCTTCGGGCGCAGCCGAGAAGATGATCGTTGTTGTGACCAACTCAAACATGAGCCAGCAGGCATCGCCTGGTGATGCACCCGCAAGCCGTCATCGTCCGCAGCTTATGGTGCCGGGTAATATGGATGGCCAGTTCGAGGAGAGCTTCTTGGATGTAGTGGAGTTCATCGAGAGCAACTACAATGTATATAAGGATAAGGCCCACCGCGCTCTGGCAGGTCTGTCGATGGGTGGTTTCCACACGATCTACATCTCGGCCAACTATCCCGATCTGTTCGACTATGTGTGCCCCTTGTCGGCAGCTATCGTAGCTCCGCAGGGCGACCGCAACAGCTACATCTATCAGGATCTGGATGCCAAGCTGGACGTTCAGTTCAAGAAGGCCCCCAAGCTCTATTGGATTGCGTGCGGAAATGCCGACTTCCTGGTTAACAACAACAAAGACTTTATGAAGAAGCTGGACGAGATGGGTTATAAGTACGAATACACCGAGACCGAGGGTGGCCACACCTGGAAGAATTGGCGTAACTACCTCACGATGTTCGTTCCTCGTCTGTTTAAGTAAGTCGCTTTAGAGATGATATATAGATTCTCCACTTTAGCCTCCTCAAATGACGAGGCGGCCCTGAAGCGTTACACCGAGGGCGATGTTATCGTTGCCGAGAGTCAGTCGGCCGGTCGAGGTCAGCGTGGCCATCGGTGGGAGAGCGAGGTGGGGCAGAATCTGACCTTATCGCTTGTGCTTGAGCCTACGTTTGTCGCCCCCGCCAATCAGTTCCTCCTCTCGGAGGCTGTGGCGCTGGGCGTGGTGGATATGCTCGACGGCTACGGCATCGGGGCTAAGATCAAGTGGACGAACGACATATACGTTGGCGATCGCAAGCTGGCGGGCATCCTCATCGAGCATAAGTTGCAGGGAGCCTCGCTTGCGCGAACGATCGTGGGCATTGGCCTGAACGTCAATCAGCGCGACTTCCCGAGCGATCTTCCCAACCCCGTCTCGATGGTGCAGCTGCGCCACTTCGAGTTCGACCGCGACGAGGTGCTCGACCGCCTCGTTAAGGCCATTATGGCCCGCTACGAGCAGCTCCGCTCGGGTGATGATGGACCCTTGCAGCAGGATTATCATAACCGCCTCTACCGCCTCGGTATGCTTGATTGGTATGCCCTGCCGAGTGGCCGCCGTTTTCGCGGCACGATTATGGGGGTGAGGCCTACGGGTGCTCTCGTAATCGAGAATGAGAAGCGCGAGCGAAGCGAATATCTGTTCAAGGAGGTGGAATTTACTATCGGGGCGAAGCCTTTGGTCGGGTTGTAGTTGGCCGATAATGAAAATATTGGCTTTTTTTACTCCGCCGCTGTTAAAAACTTAACAAAAATGCTTTGTCTTAAAGAAAATACTGCTATCTTTGTGTGAATTATTGTGCATAGTTGTCGGCGCACGATGGCGTCGGCGGTCGTGCGCAATGTGTGCAGTTGACAATCAGACAATTAAAAACATACAATTATGAACATTCCTTCTAATTTGAAGTATTCGAACGACCACGAGTGGTGTCGTATCGAGGGCGAGTTCGCCTATGTAGGTATTACCGATTTCGCACAGAGCCAGTTGGGCGATATCGTCTTTGTTGACGTTCCCACCGTTGGTGAGACTTTGGCTGCAGGCGAGGTGTTCGGCTCGATCGAGGCCGTTAAGACCGTGAGCGACGCTTTCATCCCCGTAGGTGGCGAGGTTGTTGAGTTCAACGAGGCTGTTGACGCTGATCCCTACTTTTTTATCTGTTATTAGTTGTTTAGCTGTATCATCTACAGAGTATCCATCAATTCCTATAGTTATCATCTGACCTATTTTTTCATCTAGGGTCATTTTGTCTACTTTTTGT
>JAFOEH010000215.1 GCA_017380275.1 Alistipes sp. | reverse complement strand
GCTCGAGCGAGGCAAGGAGGTGCTACCCCGCAAGCGCGACATTGCTCTGATCAATCGCAATCAGGCCATCGACCCCGACTCAAACTACGCCTTCGGCGCGGGTGGCGCGGGTACCTTCTCCGATGGTAAGCTCTTCACTCGCAGCAAGAAGCGTGGCGACTACAACAAGGCTCTGCAGACATTGGTCTTCCACGGTGCTACGCCCGAGATTCTCTACGAGGCACACCCCCACATCGGCACCGACCGCCTGCCCCGCATCATCAGCAACATCTGCCAGACGATCACCTCGTCGGGCGGTGAGATACACTTCTCGAAGAAGGTTACGGGATTCAAGCTCGAGCGTGGCGCGATAAAGGGCGTCTGGGTAGGTGATGATCTGGTCGAGGGAGCAGCCGTAGTGTTGGCTACGGGCCACTCGGCAAAGGATATTTACCACACGCTCCACCGCGACGGCATCCGCCTCGAGGCCAAAGGCTTCGCTATGGGTGTGCGTATCGAGCATCCGCAGCGATTAATCGACTCCATACAATACCATATGCCCGAGCGCGGCGAGTATCTCCCCGCAGCATCATACACTCTGGTGAACCAGATCGAGGGACGTGGCGTCTATTCGTTCTGTATGTGTCCGGGCGGATTTATCGTGCCGGCGATGACCGATGCGGCGCAGTCGGTGGTGAATGGTATGTCACCCAGCTCACGCTCCTCGCGTTGGGCCAACTCGGGACTCGTTACGGAGGTGCGCCCCGAGGATTACGCCTTCCTTGAGGCCGAGCACGGCCCCCTGGCGGGACTCGTATTCCAGCAGCAGCTGGAGCAGGCGGCACGCGAAAATGGCGGCGAAAGGCAGGTTGCACCCGCACAGCGCGTCTCGGACTTCGTGGCAGGGCGAGCATCGTCGTCGTTGCCCTCAACATCATATATCCCCGGCCTTGTCGCTTCGCGTCTGGATCGCTGGATGCCCGACTTTATGGGCTCGGCACTGCGCAAGGGTATCGCCTCGTTCGACCGCAAGATGCGCGGATATGTTACGCCCGAGGCTATTGTCGTGGGCGTTGAGTCACGCACATCTACGCCCGTGCGTATTCCGCGCGACAGCGAGACGCTGATGCACCCCGAAGTGGATGGTCTATTCCCCGCAGGCGAGGGCGCAGGCTACGCCGGAGGCATTGTCTCGGCGGCGCTGGATGGCGAGCGAGTGGCCGATGCGGTGGCCGATTTCGTGGCAAGATAAAACTCGCCGGCAGTCACTTTTATCCAAAAATAACTCTATTTTTCTTATTACCAACCCCTAAAAAAGGGGCTCGCAAGAGGTGAATGTTAACTTAATGTTAAAATTTATTAATAAATTACAAAAAAATTTGAATATCTCTTGCGCGGTATATTTTTTCCCCGTATCTTTGCAGTGAAGTTTTAAGGTTCATTTAGGTTAGTAGTTTTAGGTTGGTAGAGGATATCGGAAGGTTGTAACCATCAAGAAGGCGTTTCTGTGGCGCCGTGGTTACTAAGACGAAGGGCGGTGCTCGCCCTGAGTCGAATACCTCCGAGAACCTCATTTTTTTTTGCCCCTGCGGCACGCTTAATCACATTTTTCGGATTAAAAGTCTTATATTTGTCTAATGATTCCTCCATTGGACAGGCTTTGTCGTATCCATCGGGGAGATTTTCGCACAAAAACATAAAACTCAAATACTATGACAACTGAACAAGCCAAAAGTTTCAAGTACTGGCAGTACCGCACCATCGCGGCAACGATGATTGGTTACGCACTCTTCTACTTCGTGCGTAAGAACTTCTCGTTTGCAATCCCCGGCCTGGCGGCCGAGTATGGAATCTCGAACACCAGCTTCGGTATCATTATGACCATCGTCGGCCTGATCTACGGCCTCTCGCGCTTTATGAACGGCCTCTTGGCCGACCGTATGAACGGTCGCTGGCATATGTCGATCGGACTGCTGCTCTGTGTGGCTGCGAGCTTCGCATTCGGCTTCAGCCCCGCGATTTTGGGCGTCGAGCTGGGCGTAGCACCCCACTCGCTCGTAGTTCTGTTCGGTGTGCTGCTCGTGCTCAACAACATCTTCCAGGGTAGCGGCTTCCCCCCGTGCGCACGCCTTCTGACACACTGGATTCCGCCCCACGAGCTGGCTACGAAGATGTCGGTGTGGAACACCTCGCACTCGATCGGCGCAAGCGTGCTGGCTATCCTGTGCGGATACGTTATGGGCACGATGGGTAG
>JAFOEH010000029.1 GCA_017380275.1 Alistipes sp. | reverse complement strand
TCGTCAATCCGCTTCGAGCGTCTGATCGACGGTATTGAGACTGCCGAGAAGGTACGCGCACTGCGCCGCGAGGGTGTCGATACATCGGCTGTCGAGGCTGTGCTGGAGAAGATCCGCACCTCGAACGCCAGCGACCCCACGCTGCCTTGGATGGAGACCACGGCCGAGGCCCGCAAGGCATTGCACGAGGTATCGCGTTAGTGGATTTGCGATAAGGATAAAAAGAGCCTGCACGATTCGGTGGCAGGCTCTTTTTTATTATTTAAGAGTTGTTAAATAATCGTTAAGATTGGCCAATATATATATGACTTTGACCTATATGTTGTAACTTTGGGAAATAAATGTGACTTGCGGGACGCGTTCCCGAGGTCGAAACAATCTATTTATGAGCGTGTTATACACTATTATGTTGGCCGTGCTGGCTGTTTTGGCAGTATCGGGACTCTACGTCGGCGTGACGAACGACGCCGTAAACTTTCTTAACGCAGCTATCGGCTCGAAAGTGGCCAAGATGCGTACAATTCTGGCCGTTGCGTCGGTGGGTATCATCATCGGAGTGCTGACCTCGTCGGGTATGATGGAGGTGGCGCGTAGCGGTATGTTCAACCCGGGATTGTTCACCTTCCACGAGATTATGATCCTCTACGTGAGTGTGATGTTCGCAAACGTGATTCTGCTCGACATCTACAACTCGCTGGGTCTGCCCACCTCGACCACCGTAGCTCTGGTCTTCTCGCTGCTGGGTGCCGCCATAGCCGTTTCGCTCTATAAGATTGCGGGCGACCCCTCGCTCACAATCGGCTCGCTGGGTGGATTCATCAACACCACACGCGCAATGGGTGTGATCTCGGCAATCCTTTTGTCGGTTCTGATCGCATTCATCTTCGGTACGCTGATTATGTGGCTCTCTCGCTTCCTCTTCTCGTTCCGCTACATCGGCATCTTCCGCAAGCTGGGTTCATTCTGGTGCGGACTCTCGTTCACCGCTATCGCCTACTTCGCAGTGTTCAAGGCTCTGAAGGGCATTCTGGCGGGTACGGCGATGTACACCTGGATCAGCGACAACCTACTTATCTCGCTCGTAATCTGCTGGGTGGTATGCACCGTGCTGCTGGCATTTATGCAGCTCTTCCGCATCAACATCCTGCGTATCAATATCCTTCTGGGTACGTTCGCTCTGGCGCTGGCCTTTGCAGGTAACGACCTGGTGAACTTCATCGGAGTGCCCATCGCCAGCCTCGATGCCTACAAGATTGCATCGGAGGCAGGATCGACCACGATCCTGATGGAGGCGCTGAACGAGAACCTGCCTGCGCAGTTTATCTTTATGCTCATCTCGGGCCTGATTATGATCGCAACGCTCTGGACCTCAACCAAGTCAATGAACGTGTCGCAGACCGAGATCTCGCTCGCCGGCCACGGCGACGAGGTGGAGGGCGAGGTGAACTCGAACGTATTCTCACGCTCAATCGTGCGCGCATCGCTCAACATCTCGAACTTCATCGACAAGGTCGTACCTCAGTCGGTGCAGGAGTACGTGAGCAAGCGTTTCGAGTACGAGGATGTGGAGAAGAATGGCGCTCCGTACGATAAGATTCGTGCCGTGGTGAACATCACCACCGCAGCGCTGCTCATCTCGGTGGGTACGTCGCTCAAGCTCCCCCTCTCGACCACTTACGTCTGCTTTATGGTGGCGATGGGTTCGTCGCTGGCGGATAAGGCGTGGGGACGTGAGTCGGCCGTACACCGCATTACGGGCGTTATGACCGTTGTGATGGGTTGGTTCGTGACGGGTATCGGCGCGTTCCTGATCGCTATCGGCGTAGGCCTGATCCTCATCTGGGGAGGCACGGTGGCCTTTGCCGTTGTTACCGTCGCGTGCGCATATATGCTTATAAAGAGTAACTTCATCGACTCAAAGAAGAAGGACGCAATGCCCAAGAGCGCCATCGAGAACGACACGGTGGACAACGTGCTGGGCGAGGTGTGCCAGATGATGAAGGTTTCGACACAGATCTACGACCGCACGCTGGTGGCCGTGTCGAAGGAGGATCGCAAGGCTCTGAAGGAGCTGGTGCGCGAGTCGGGCGAGATGTACGACGAGTGCCACAAGATCAAGTATAGCCTTATGCCCGCACTCAGAAAGATGAAGGGCTCGGGACTGGAGCTCTCGCTCTACTACATCCAGGTGGTTGACTACCTGAACGAGATGGCCAAGGCGCTGGTGCACATCACACGCCCTGCGTTCGAGCATATCGACAACAACCATAAGGGCTTGTCGGAGGAGCAGACCAACGACCTGATGCACATCAACGACGACGTGGCGGAGATCTACGGCAACATCAACCGTATGATCACCGACAACGACTTCCACGACATCGACGTGGTGCTGACGATGCGTGACAACCTCTTCGAGCGAATCGCCTCGACGACCAAGTCGGAGCTGGTGCGTATCAATGCGGGCGAGGGTAACACCAAGGCAAGTATGTTCTACCTGACGGTGCTGAGCGAGACCAAGGCAATGGTGCTTCAGGCGCGTAACCTGCTGAAGGCGCAGCGTTACTTCCTCGAGCACGCCGACGTCCAGAAAAACTGGAAGCAGGTGGGCCGATAATATTTCACTAAATCGTACTAAAAAAGAGCAGATCCGATGGGTCTGCTCTTTATTATTTATAAAAGGACTCGACCGGCGGCAGAAGCTGAGAGCAAACCGAAGGGAGGTTGTTGCAATCGTAGATTGTCGGACTTGATGGGCGATGTGTCGAAAATTTATTTTCGGGCACAATCGTTCAGCAAGCACGATTATTTGCGAAGCAAACAACAACCTACCGCAGACAAGTTTGCCGAGGCGCAACAAGCTGAACGAGTGCCTTTATCCGCACAAAACGACTACTTAAATTAGCCGAATATTTATAGCCTCCCTTTCTCAAAGGGAGGTTGGAGGGAATGTCAATATGGTTGCGGAGTATCCGCACAAAAAAAGAGCAGTCTTGCGAACTGCTCTTTTTTCTGTGCGGATAAAGGGACTCGAACCCCCACGCCTCTCGGCATCAGATCCTAAGTCTGACGTGGCTACCAATTACACCATATCCGCAACATTAGGATTTACTTCGTGGGAAAGCCGCAACTTTTCATCAAAGCAGTGCAAAGGTAACGATTTTTCTTATTATAAGGTAGTGCAGAGAGAAAAAATTTATAGAATTCATATTTTTTTCTGTACTTTTGTCGAAAATAACTGCACTTATGCCCAAGACAATCACTCTGCAACTCACGCCCAAGCAGTCGGCCAATGCCGAGACCTACACCGCCATTGCGGCCCGACAGATGGGCCTCAAGCGTAGCGATGTAGCGTTGGTGCGCGTGGTCAAGCGCTCGATTGATGCGCGCCGCAGCCCCGTGAAGGTGAATCTCACGCTCGAGATCTTCGCCGACAGCGAGCCGCAGCCCGCACCCCTGCACTTCGACTACCCCGACGTGAGTGCGGCTACGCCCGTGGTGGTGGTTGGATCGGGCCCTGCGGGATTGTTCGCGGCGCTGCGACTCATCGAGCGCGGCCTGAGGCCCATCCTGCTCGAGCGCGGCAAGGAGGTGCTGCCCCGCAAGCGTGACATTGCGCTCATCAATCGCAACCAGGCCATCGACCCCGACTCGAACTACGCCTTCGGCGCGGGTGGTGCGGGTACGTTCTCCGACGGTA
>JAFOEH010000214.1 GCA_017380275.1 Alistipes sp. | reverse complement strand
TCGGAGGGACGCCGAATTTATGACAACCTGATGAAGTCGATCCAGTTTATGCTTTCGACCAATCTGGGCGAGATTTTGGTGCTGTTCACGGCGGTGATCTGCAATATGGTGACTCCGTTGCTGCCGATCCACATCCTCTGGATCAACCTTGTGACCGACTCGCTGCCGGCGTTGGCATTGAGTGTCGATCCCGCAGCGCGCGATATTATGCGTCGTCGCCCGATCGACCCCGATCAGGGTATTCTGACGCGAGGCTTTGTCATTCGAGTGCTGTTGCAGGGCGCGCTGATTACGGGTTTGGTGCTCGCGGCCTACCAGATTGGTCTGCGCACGTCGATTGATGTGGCTCGCACGATGACCTTTGCGGTGTTGGCATTCTCGCAGATGACGCTGATTTTCAGTATCCGTTCGGGCAACCGAAATGCATTCTCGATCCTCTTCACGAATGGTCTGCTGTGGGGTGCAATTCTGCTGGTTGTGGCGTTGATGCTCGGTGTGATGTTGATACCTGCGTTGCAGTCGATCTTCCACGTTACCTCGCTCACGGGCGAGCAGTGGTTGTGGGTTGGTGGTCTGTCGCTGGCGGCATTCGTAGTGAGCGAGATCGTAAAGCTGTTTGTGCGCAAGTAACCTATAATTAAGTATATTGTATTGAGTTTCGCCTGTCGGTTGTGGCCGATGGGCGAAATTTTTGTGTCTGGAATTGCTGAAATATTGAGAAAAATAGTTATCTTTATCCCCAAAGAGATCGCAATGTTACAATTCGACCATAAAAAGATCGCTGTGGAGGTGCTCGTAGTGGGTGCAGTGTTTGGCGCGGCTATGGTCGTTCAGAGCTGTTTTGGGGCATTCCCGCTGGCGACAGTCCGTTTCCCGCTGAATATAATTCTTATGGCGTTGTGGCTTGTGCTGCTCGTCGAGTTGTATCGCCACCGTGCACACTCGCGTGTAGCGCAGGCGATGTTGTCGCAACGAGCAACGGTGTTCTCGTTTGTGTTGATGGCGGCGGTGGGCATTGCGCTCGGACTGCAACGCGAGCCCGCATCGACGGCGTGGCCAACGGTTGTGGCAGTGCTGTTCGTGCTGTCGCACCTGACGCTCGTGACCCTGCGCGGCTGGCGCAATGGACAGGGTGTGAGGTGGCGTTTTGTGGTCAATCACGCAGGTCTGTGGCTGGCTTTGGTTGCGGGATTTTGGGGTGCTCCCGACCGCGAGCAGGTGCGTGCGATGGTTGGGCGCGAGGTGCCAACGCGCGAGGCATTCGATATGGAGGGTCGCACTACGATGCTCGATTGTGAGTTGCAACTTGTTGATTTCAAGATAGATTACTATGCCGAGGGGTCGCCCTCGATGTTCGAAGCCACAGTGGCGGTCGACGGTGAGCCTGCGACACTGCGAGTCAATTCGCCTCACCACCGCACGTGGAGCGAGATGATATACCTTGTGAGTTACGACGTGGAGTCGCCCGATGTGGCGCGCTATTGCGTCGTTGAGGTGGTGCGCGAGCCGTGGCGATGGCTGTCGGTGGTGGGTATCGTGATGCTCATTGTGGGTGCAGTGCTGATGTTCGCGGCAGGACCGAGAAAGGAGGGCGAGCGATGATTGTCGGTTGGAATCTCTTTCCGTGGTTTGCGGCGGTGGCAATGACCTTTTCGACGGTTGCGGCCGTGTCGGCGTGGCGCGAACGAAGGCGTGTGGCAACGGCTGGTGCGCTGCTGGGCGTTGTGGCGTTAGCGGCGTTTGTGGTGCTGTTCTGGATGACGCTCGGTCGTCCGCCTCTGCGCACGATGGGCGAAACACGATTGTGGTACTCGCTGTGTCTGCTTGTGGCGGGCGCGTTTACATACGTGCGTTGGAGGTATCGTTGGATTCTGTCGTTCTCGACAATGTTGGCGTCGGTCTTTATGATCATCAATATCGCCCGCCCCGAGATCCACGACCAGACGCTGATGCCCGCACTGCAAAGCGCGTGGTTTGTGCCACACGTGGCGGTCTATATGTTCTCCTATGCGCTGTTGGGTTGCGCAACGCTGATGGCTCTCTATGGGCTGTTTCGCAAGGAGCAGGATCTGAGTCACGCCATCGAGCAACTATTGTATTGCGGTGTGGCCTTCTTCACGATCGGGATGTTGACGGGCGCGCTGTGGGCCAAGCAGGCGTGGGGAGCCTATTGGAGCTGGGACGCCAAGGAGGCGTGGGCAGCAGCCACGTGGGGACTGTACCTGCTGGCAATCCACCTGCGGGGTCGCGGACGAGGGTTCGTGGTGGCGGTCGTGGTGGCGTTCTTAGCGTTGCAAATGTGCTGGTACGGAGTCAATTACCTGCCTTCGGCCGAGCGAAGTGTACATACGTATAATCAAAATTAACCTAATAACAAATTGAGCCTATGAAAAAGAGCAAACTACTGATTCTTGCGTTAGTGCTGGCCGTTGTACTCGTGGCCGTCTATCGCATTTCGAACCGCCCGCCTTCGGCTGAATATACGCCCGAGGCGCGTGTTGCGGCAATATTGGTTAAGGGTGGCTGTCTGGATTGCCACACCTCGGATGCCGAGTTGCCCTTCTATGCCAAACTGCCCGTAGCAGGTAAAGTGATCAAACAGGATATCGATTCGGGCTACCGCGCATTCGACATCGAGCCTCTCTACGAGGCACTTGTGGCGGGTCAGCTGCCTCGTCCGGTCGATGTGGCTAAGGTCGAGAAGGTGGCTCTCGACAAACGTATGCCCGAGCCGAAGTACTACCTCGTGCATTGGGGTAGCCAGATGACCGACGCCAAGCGCGACATCATCGTCGATTGGGCACGTAAGTACCGCGAGGAGTACTATGCCGACGGCGTTGAGGGTGAGCGCGCAGGCGAGCCCATACGTCCGATCGCCGAGCCGACCGACATCGACGCTCGCAAGGCGTTGCTGGGTTATGCGCTCTATCACGACGCACGTTTGTCGATCGACAACACCGTTTCGTGCGCATCGTGCCACGGCCTGAATACCGCAGGTGTCGATAACAAACAGTACTCTGTTGGTGTTGAGGGTCAGTTGGGTGGCGTCAACGCTCCGACGACCTACAATGCTGTCTATAACTTCGTTCAGTTCTGGGACGGTCGTGCCGGCACGCTGGCAGAGCAGGCCGCAGGTCCGCCGCTCAATCCCGTTGAGATGGCATCGACCTCGTTCGACCAGATCGTGGCAAAGCTCGAAAAGGATCGCGCCTTCTCGGCTGCATTCAAGGCTGTCTATCCCGATGGTCTGAACCAAACCAACATCACCAACGCGATCGAGGAGTTCGAGCGCACGCTGGTAACGCCCAACTCGCAGTTTGACAAGTGGTTGAAGGGCGACGACTCGGCTCTGACCGAGGAGGAGTTGCGCGGCTATGAACTCTTCAAGAAGTACGATTGTGCAACGTGCCACGTGGGTGCTAATCTGGGTGGTGAATCGTATGAGTTGATGGGTCTGCGTCGTCACTACTTCGCTGAGCGCGATCTGCCTCTGACCGAGGAGGATAACGGTCGCTTCAAGCAGACAATGGAGGAGCGCGATCGTCATCGCTTCAAGGTGCCGGGTCTGCGCAATGTCGAGCTGACGTGGCCCTACTACCACGACGGAACGCGTGCGACACTCGCGGAGGCGGTTGCCGATATGGCGATCTACCAGTCGGGTGTTGAGCTGACCGAGGAGGAGAACGCAGCGATCGTAGCCTTCCTGCGCACGCTGACGGGCGAATTCGAGGGCGTGAAACTTTCGAACGAGAACGTGCAGGAGTAACCTCCGCACCAGCTAATAAACAGCGCCTGCCCCAAAACGGAGCAGGCGCTGTTGGTTTTCTATACCTATTATTGTGTTACCCTTCGAAGGTTTTGCCCATAAACCAGCGGGGGAGGTTGCAGCCGATGTAGTTGCCGATGATAGCCCACAGCCACGCCCAAAGCATCATCATCTCGAACTTGCCAAACAGCAGTGCCGCAGCGTAATAGAATGCGTCAGCCACGCAGTGAGGCAGACCGCACATAATGAACACCGGAACGCCAAACAGCAGCGGCCAATAGTGTCCTTTACGCGCTCCATAGACCGCAAGGGTCATAATCATTCCCGTGCCCACCGAGGTCACCAGCAGTGCGTCCCACGACGCCGCCAGACGAGCCGCGAGGATTGTATCGAGATTCGAGTGCAGGGCCTCCGAGCCGCAATAGCGAGCTATGCAAGCCGCCAAAAGGCAACCCACGGCATTGCCTGCCAACATTGCGATCAATCGCGGCCACTGTC
>JAFOEH010000213.1 GCA_017380275.1 Alistipes sp. | reverse complement strand
ATAAAACAAAACTAATATGCTAAGAAAAGTAAGAATCGCTGCTGCTGCAGTGTGTTTCGCGCTCATCACTCTGCTTTTCCTCGATTTCACGGGGACATTGCACGCGTGGTTTGGCTGGTTGGCAAAAGTACAGTTGCTGCCGGCTGTATTGGCTCTTAATGTGGGAGTTATCGTTTTGCTCGTAGCTCTGACTCTCATCTTTGGCCGCATCTATTGCTCGGTAATCTGCCCACTGGGCGTTATGCAGGATCTGATTTCGTGGTTTGGCGACAAAGCCAAGAAGAACCGCTTCAGCTACTCTCCCGCAAAGAGCTGGTTGCGCTATGGCGTTCTCGCGCTCTTTGTTGTGGCGTTGGTGGCAGGTTTCGCATCAATCGCACTGCTCATTGCCCCGTACAGCGCCTACGGTCGTATCGCGCAGAATCTTCTCGCTCCGCTGTGGGGTTGGGGTAACAATTTGCTGGCTTACTTTGCCGAGCGTGCCGACAGCTACGCATTCTACTCTACCGAAGTGTGGATTCGCAACTTTGCGACGCTGGGTGTTGCAGTTGTGACGTTGGTAGTTCTGGCTGTTTTGGCTTGGCGCAATGGTCGTACCTATTGTAATACGATCTGCCCCGTTGGTACTGTTCTCGGATTCTTGTCGCGTTTCTCATTGCTGAAGCCCGTGATCGACACCGAGAAGTGTATTAACTGTAACATCTGCTCGAAGAATTGCAAGGCTGCTTGTATCGATATTCCTAACCACAAGATTGATTATAGCCGTTGCGTAACTTGTATGAACTGCATCGAGAAATGCCCCAAGAAGGCTATATCATACGCTATGCGTCCCGCCGCCCAGAAGGCTGCTCCGGCTAAAGCAAAGGTTGATACAGCACGTCGTAACTTCCTCATTGGTGCTGGTTTGGTGGCTGCCGAGGCTGTTCGCGCACAGGAGATGCGTGGCGATGGTGGCTATGCTGTATTGGTTGATAAACAGGCGCCCGATCGTGAGAATCCCATCACGCCTCCGGGCTCGAAGAGTCTGCGCAACCTTACGGCTCATTGTACGGGTTGCCAGCTCTGCGTTGCAGCTTGTCCTTCGCAGATTCTGCGTCCTTCATCTGATTTGAAGATGTTTATGCAGCCCACGATGTCGTACGAGAATGGCTACTGCCGTCCCGAGTGTAACAAGTGTTCGACGGTGTGTCCTACGGGTGCTATCGATCTTATCAGTGTAGCCGAGAAATCATCGGTTCAGATCGGTCACGCTGTATGGGTGGCGAAGAATTGTATCGTTATTTCGGACGATAAGGATTGCGGCAACTGCGAGCGCCATTGCCCCACCAAGGCTATCACTATGGTGCCGCTCGACCCCGCAGATCCCAAGTCGCGTAAGATCCCGACCGTAAACGAGAGTCTCTGCATCGGTTGCGGTGCGTGCGAGCATCTCTGCCCGTCGCGTCCGTTCAGCGCGATTTACGTCAAGGGTTATCAAAGCCATCTTCACAACTAAAAATCTACGGTTATGAAAAAGACAAACAACAATATAGATCGTCGCGAGTTCCTCAAGCGTATGGGCGCAGGCTCGCTTATTACTGCGGCTGCATTCACGGGCTGCAAGACCAATAATTTGAAGATCGACCCCTCGGTAGTGCACGGCGAAATTCCCACCGACAAGATGACCTACCGCACCAACGAGCGCGTAGGCGACAAGGTGTCGATTCTGGGTTACGGCTGTATGCGTTGGCCCTTTCTTGAGGATGGCACAACGCTCGATCAGGAGACCATCAACGAGTTGGTCGATTACGCTATTGCTCACGGTGTCAATTACTTCGACACGGCTCCCGTATATTGCCAGACCAAGTCGGAGGAGGCTACAGGTATTGCATTGAGCCGCTATCCCCGTAACAGCTACTATCTTGCAACCAAGATGTCAAACTTCTCGAATTGGACCTTCGAGAACTCGAAGTTGATGTACGAGCGTTCGATGCGTTTGCTGCAGACCGACTATTTTGATTACTACCTGCTGCACAACATCTCGTCAATCGATATGTTCAACGCCCGCTTTATCGACAACGGCATCCTCGACTTTTTGATGAAGGAGCGCGAGGCAGGCCGCATCCGCAACCTCGGATGGTCGTTCCACGGCGTGCAGGAGGTCTTCGACCACGTTTTGGCTTACCACGACAAGGTGCATTGGGACTTCGTGCAGATTCAGATGAACTATCAGGATTGGCAGAATGCCAGCACGGGCCGTAACGTAAATGCCGAGTATCTCTACGCCGAGCTTGAGAAGCGCAACATCCCCGTAGTGATTATGGAGCCTCTGCTTGGTGGCCGTCTCTCGAATGTGCCCAACCACATCTCGGCTCGTCTGAAGCAGCAGGAGCCCGAGCGCAGTGTTGCTTCGTGGGCGTTCCGTTTCGTAGGATCTTATCCCCGCGTGCTGACTGCGTTGAGCGGTATGACATATATGGAGCACCTGCAGGATAATATCCACTCATTCGCACCGCTGGTAGAGCTCACCAACGAAGAGAAGGAGTTCCTCTTCGAGACAGCTCGCCTGATGGCTCAGTATCCCACGATTCCGTGTAACGACTGTAAGTATTGTATGCCCTGCCCGTATGGAGTCGATATCCCGGGCGTGCTGCTACATTATAATAAATGTGTCAATGAGGGTAACCTCTCGAACTCTTCACGCGACGAGAACTACGTTAAGGCTCGCCGAGCATTCCTCGTGGGCTACGACCGTGCCGTCGAGAAGGGGCGTGGAGCGGCTCATTGTACGGGTTGTAAGGAGTGCAACCACCACTGCCCGCAGCGTATCAATATCCCGCAGGAGTTGCAGCGTATCGACCGCTATATAGAGAATTTGAAGCAGCATAAGGAGTTCTAATATGCAAAGTGAGATAATCGAACTACTGCAATCGAGCGGTTGCTCGTGTGTGATCCGCAATGGCGAGACTCTGCGCCTATGCCACCAGCGTGGCGTGAAGGATCTACACGAACTTCTGCACAACGAGCCTGAATTACTGCGTGGCGCAAGCCTTGCCGATAAGGTTGTCGGCAAGGGCGCTGCCGCGCTGATGATAGCTGGCGGTGTTCGATATATCTATGCGGCAGTGATAAGCCATAAGGCATATACGCTGATACAACAATACGGCATCGAGTGCGAGTTCGGCCTGCTGGTTGAGCATATCATCAACCGTGCTGGTACAGACATCTGTCCCGTCGAGAAACTTTGCACTCAGTGCGCCACAGCAGAGGAGTGTCTGCCGCTGATAGATGAGTTTATCAAAGGATTGAAGTAATGGTTAAGTTTTTTGGCTATATCGTATTGACTGCTTGCTCATTGCTTATGGGCTGCAGCCGAGAGCTATCCACCGAGCAAAAGATTCATCAGGCCGTTGAGACGCAACTTGCGACTTATCCACATTCGACCCTGCGAGACCTATACAAGAACTTCTTTCAGGATCGTTTCGGCCCGGGACACATCATTGCCGACAGCTCGTCGGCGGATCGTTACCTCCGCTCGGAACTCTCGTCAAGCACCTCGTTCGAGGGTGCCGACTACGAGCCTACGGGATACGAGGGGCGTTTCTTGAGAGTGAATTTGGGTGTTATAGCCGATGGCCGCGTGCCATATGAAAAGTTCTTTGATGCATTCGTTCGCAGCGTAAACGGAATAGTGATGCCAACCATCGCAGAGTGGCAACAGGAGTGGGCTGAGATTGAGGCTGTAATTCTGAAGATGAATATTCAGTTGGATAATATGGAGGCTGACCGAGCCGAGATTAAGCAACTGCTCGATAGCGGAGGGTATGTAATGCACCATAGCGAAAGTTTCAATCGACACTATTCGCCCCATTACCGTATAATCGAACGCACGATTTTCGAGCAAGAGATTTTGCCGCTCCTTGAAAAATAAATAAAATTTATGCTCGCCGACGACAAATAAGGCAATATTTTTGAGAGGTAAGCATCGTAAAATTAACTTTATTACGATGAAAATACTTATCTTTACAACATTGTTGCTTGCCCTCCTAAGCAATGAGGCGCAGTGTCGCCCACCGAATGAGTTGAATGAGAGCACACAAACGTTCT
>JAFOEH010000212.1 GCA_017380275.1 Alistipes sp. | reverse complement strand
ATCTCATATACGCCCTCGATGTCCTGCTCATACTCCTTACGGCGCGCACGGATAGGCTCCAGCATCTGCTGCAGAACGGCGTAGAGGAACTTCTTGACCTTCACGTCGCCCAGACCACCACGCTGGTAGTGAGCCTTCAACTCGTCCAAGCAAGCGTAGTCGGGAAGGAACTCGGCAAAGTGGTCGGTGCAAGAGAAGGCATCGAGATAGGTGAAGACGCAGTTGCCCTCGATCTGACCGGGGTCCTCGATGCGGATATGATTGGGGTCGGTGTACATACTCATAACCTTCTTACGCAAATCCTCGGCCGTATCCGAGAGGTAGATGCAGTTGCCGAGCGACTTCGACATCTTGGCCTTGCCATCGGTGCCGGGAAGACGCAGGCAGGCTGAGTTGGAAGGAAGCAGAATCTCTGGCTCGACCAGAGTCTCGCCATAGACCGAATTGAACTTATGAACGATCTCACGCGTCTGCTCGATCATAGGCTCCTGATCCACACCTGCGGGGACGGTCGTAGCGCGGAAGGCGGTGATATCCGACGCCTGCGAGATGGGATAGGTGTAGAAACCAACGGGGATAGACTTACCAAACTCGCGCATAACGATCTCGGTCTTAACGGTCGGGTTGCGCTCAAGACGAGCAACGGTAACGAGGTTCATATAGTAGAAGGCGAGCTCCGTAAGCTCGGGAACCATACTCTGGATGAAGATGGTAGACTTGGTGGGATCGATACCGCACGAGAGGTAGTCGAGAGCCACCTCGATGATATTCTGGCGAATCTTCTCGGGGTTGTCGGCGTTGTCGGTCAAGGCCTGAGCGTCGGCAATCATAATGAAGATCTTCTCGAAGAGGCCCGAGTTCTGCAACTCAACGCGCTGACGAAGCGAGCCAACGTAGTGGCCCAAATGAAGTTTTCCGGTGGGGCGGTCGCCCGTAAGAATGATTTTTCCCATTTTTGTATATTTTTCTTATAATTATTCTGCCTGACAGGCCTCGGTTTGCTTTTACAAAGGCCCGATAATAACTACAAATGTAAGAATTTATCGCCGATGAGCCAAAAAAAAGAGCACAACGTCGAGATTTTTTCTTATATTTGTAATCCGTTAAACAAAAATTTGAGCGTTATGAAGATTGATCACATAGGCATTTGGTGCGAGGATATTGAGCGAATGAAGGATTTTTATACCAAATATTTTGCTTGCCGCGTGGGTGAGATTTACAGCAATCCTGCAAAGAAATATTCATCGTATTTCCTCTCGTTCAGCAGCGGCGGTGCACGCGTGGAGCTGATGAACAGACCCGACATCACGGAGGAGCCTTCGCGCAGGGGTATGATCAAAGGACTTGCGCATCTGGGCCTCACGGTGGGCAGCAAGTACGAGGTGAACGAGCTGGTGGAGCGTCTGCGCGCGGATGGTTACACCATCGCGAGCGAGTGCCGCACCACGGGAGATGGTTATTACGAGGCTATCGTACTCGACCCCGAGGGTAATCGTGTGGAGGTTTGCGCAGAATAAATTTATAGCAAGGTGATTTTGTCGTTACGACAATTCCCATAAAAAAGAGCCTGTCTGCTAAATGCAAACAGGCTTTTTCTTTTATACTTAAAATAGTATAACAAGAGGAATTTCAAGGCTTGCGATGGCATTAAAACCGCAGTATACAAGGACGTATGTGAGGATTTTGAGGCCGAGCGCAACGCAGAAATTACCTTGTTAGACTATTTTACCATACCGACGTAGTTGTGGGGCGTGATGGCACGCAACTCCTCCTTAACACTCTCGGCAACATCCAGCGTCTCGACAAACTCCTTGATAGTCTGCTCGGTGATGTGGCCACCCGTACGGGTGAGGGCCTTCAGAGCCTCGTAGGGGTTGGGGTATGCCTCACGGCGCAGGATAGTCTGCATAGCCTCCGCTACGACAGCCCAGTTATCCTCCAGGTCGGCTGCCAGAGCAGCATCGTTCAGGATAACCTTGCCCAGGCCCTTCTGAAGTGATGCGAAACCGATCATCGAGTGAGCAACGGGCACACCCACGTTACGCAAAACGGTCGAGTCGGTCAAATCACGCTGCATACGCGAGATGGGGAGCTTGGCGGCCAAGTGCTCGTAGATAGCGTTTGCAACGCCGAAGTTACCCTCGGCATTCTCGAAGTCGATGGGATTCACCTTGTGGGGCATAGCCGACGAACCAACCTCGCCCTTCTTGACCTGCTGGCGGAAGTACTCCATAGATATATAGGTCCACATATCGCGCGCGAGGTCCATCAGGATGTTGTTGATGCGCTTCATAGCGTCGAACGTAGCAGCCAGGTTGTCGTAGTGCTCGATCTGAGTGGTGTACTGTGCGCGCACCAGGCCCAAAGAGTCAACGAAGTTGTTACCGAACTCCACCCAGTCGATCTCGGGGTAGGCAACGTGGTGGGCATTGAAACCGCCCGTAGCGCCGCCGAACTTAGCCATAGGCTCTACATCCTGCAACAGATCGACCTGACGCTCCAAACGCTCAACAAAGACCTTGAACTCCTTGCCCAGACGTGTGGGTGAAGCGGGCTGGCCGTGAGTATGGGCGAGCATAGGTACCTCCTCCCACTGCTCGGCCAGAGAGTAGATCTTGTCGATGAGCTCGTGCAGAGCGGGGAGATAAACCTCCGTGAGGGCCTCCTCCAGAAGCAGCGGAGTGGCCGTATTGTTGATATCCTGTGAGGTCAGACCAAAGTGAACGAACTCGCGGTAGTCGTTCAGACCCAACTGCTCCAACTTCTCTTTGAGAAGGTACTCGACAGCCTTAACATCGTGGTTGGTAACGCTCTCGATCTCCTTAACGTGGAGAGCATCCTCCATCGTAAAGTCGGTATAGAGCTTGCGAAGCTCATCGTAAGCCGACTTGGGTACGCCCGCAAGCTGCGGAAGAGGAAGCTCGCACAAAGCGATGAAATACTCGACCTCAACGCGAACACGGTAGCGAATAAGTGCGTACTCCGAAAAATAATTCGACAAAGCTGACGTTACTTTGTTATAGCGGCCATCGACCGGCGAGATAGATAAAAGTTGATGTGACATATTAAATCGGATTATTTGGCTTCAAAATTAATACTTTTTATCCACACCGCGAACAGATATTTCACGGAATGACGATTTTTTTGTAAATTTGCGAAGATTTTTATTCCACTCCGACCTCGGAGCCGGCCGGCGTGGGGTTGAAAAGAACAAAAACAGACAGAACAGGAAATGTTAGACTCTATTATAAACTTTATACAGCGAAATCCTCTGACCACGATTATCTTCGTGATGTTGCTGGTCTTTGCCCCCTCGACATTCGGGGTGTTGCTCGGTGTGATTGCCATCGTATTGCTATTGCTGATGGCCATTCCGCTCTACCTTCTCTATCGTGTGCGACGCGCAAGCCGCAAGATCGAGGATGAGGCGCGACAGTCGGGCGCGGGTGGCTACACCTACTCGCAGCGCGTATATGACTTCCGAGGCCGCTCCAGCCAGAGCGCCAACAAGGAGGGCGATGTGAAGGTATATTCGACTACGGAGCAGCCGCAGAAGCGAGTGAGTGACTCGGTGGGAGATTATGTCGATTTCGAGGAGGTCAAGGAGAAGAAGTAGTTATGTTAGCTCTTTTTGAATCAATAGGCAGATATGTGCTGCTGATGCAGAAGGTATTTTCGCGTCCCGAGAAGATGCGGATTTACTATTCGCGTATTATGCACGAGATGGAGGCACTGGGACTGAACTCAATCGGACTGACGGCCATCATCTCGGTATTTATCGGCTCGGCCGTAACGCTGCAGATGGCCATCACGCTGGAGTCGCCTTTTATTCCACAGTTTATGATCGGATACGCTACGCGCGAGGTGATGATTCTGGAGTTCTCATCGACCGTCGTGGCGCTGATTCTGGCCGGTAAGGTGGGATCGAACATCGCATCCGAGATCGGTACGATGCGTATCACGGAGCAGATCGACGCGTTGGAGATTATGGGTGTGAACTCGGCCTCGTACCTGATTCTGCCGAAGATTATGGCAACGGTGTTCTTCTTCCCGTTCCTTGCCATCTTCAGTATGCTTATCGGTATCGGCGGAGGATATGGAATTGCTGTTTTGACGGGAATTATGAACCCCGTAGAGTATATCGACGGACTGAAATACTGCTTCTACACCAGCGAGATATGGTATGCGCTGACGAAGATGGTATTCTTCGCATTCTTCATCACCAGCATCTCGGCCTACTGCGGCTACTACGCCAAGGGCAACTCGCTCGAGGTGGGTAAGGCTTCGACACAGGCCGTAGTGATCAGCTCGATCGTGATTATGATCTGCAACCTTATATTAACTCAACTCTTAAGAACGTGATCAAGGCGGAAAACATAATAAAATCGTTCGACGGACGCACCGTGCTCAATGATATTTCGGTGGAGTTCGGAACGGGACAGTGCAATCTCATCATTGGACGCAGTGGTTCGGGCAAGACCGTGCTGCTCAAGTCGCTCGTAGGACTGCACGAGGTGGATGAGGGGGCGATCTATTACGACGATGTATGCTTCTCGAAGCTCGACTTCCGCGCCCGCAAGGCCATACGCAAGGATGTGGGTATGATCTTCCAGGGCGGAGCGCTGCTCGATGCATCGACCGTGGCGGAGAATGTGAAGCTGCCGCTCGACCTGTTTACCGACAAATCGGAGGAGGAGAAGATGGAGAGGGTGAACTACTGTCTGAAGCGTGTGAATCTGGACAATGCGCACCACCTCTACCCATCGGAGCTTAGTGGCGGAATGGTCAAGCGCGCCGCCATCGCGCGAGCCATCGTGCTCAACCCGCGATACCTCTTCTGCGACGAGCCCAACTCGGGATTGGATCCGCAGACCTCGATCGTGATCGACAACCTGATTCACGACATCACCAAGGAGTACAACATAACGACAATCATCAACACACACGATATGAACTCGGTGATGGAGATCGGCGAAAAGATCGTATTCATCTACGAAGGAAACAAATGGTGGGAGGGCACGAACAAGGAGATTCTGCAGGCCGATAACAGAGAGCTGGCCGACTTCGTGTTCGCCTCGGCAATGGCCAAGCGCGCACGCGGAACTTTGTAAAGAGAGCCTATTCTGCTCGCGTCAGGTTAACAGATTGTTAAGTTTGTAAAAAATATTATTTTTTTGCCCACAGAAAATTTGGTTTATAGTGCGAAAATGTATAATTTTGCGCTGTTAAAAAAGTAACAGAAGTTTTAATTCAAATAATCAAATCAAAATTATGGCACAGATTAAGATTGGTATCAACGGTTTCGGACGTATCGGCCGTATGGTATTCCGTGCAGCTTGCACTCAGACAGAGAAGTACGATGTAGTAGGTATTAACGACCTTTGCCCCGTAGAGTACTTGGCATATATGCTTAAGTATGACACTATGCACGGTCAGTTCGATGGCACTATCGAGTATTGCACTGAGAAGAGCCTTCTTATCGTTAACGGTAAGGCTATCCGCGTAACTGCAGAGCGTAACCCCGAGGATTTGAAGTGGAACGAGGTTGAGGCTGAGTACGTAGTTGAGTCAACTGGTTTGTTCCTCACCGCTGAGAAGGCTGAGGCTCACATCAAGGCTGGTGCTAAGTACGTAGTTATGTCAGCTCCTGCTAAGGATAAGACTCCTATGTTCGT
>JAFOEH010000211.1 GCA_017380275.1 Alistipes sp. | reverse complement strand
GAATACCGTATGTGCAGGTGTCTGCACCGGTCTGGGTGTCGCGCCCACAAATATCGGCGATGTGTACGGTATCTTCAAGGCATACTTCACCCGCGTGGGTAGCGGTCCGTTACCAACCGAGCTCTTCGATGAGACGGGAAAGGAGCTTGGTCGCATTGGCCACGAGTTTGGTGCCGTTACTGGTCGTCCGCGTCGTTGTGGCTGGCTCGACCTTGTGGCGCTGAAGTATGCTGTTATGGTTGACGGCGTTACGCAGCTCATTATGATGAAGTCGGACGTGATGAATGATTTCGACACTATCAAGGTTGCTACCGCCTACCGTATCGGCGACGAGGTTGTCAACCACTTCCCCTACGAGGTGAACGACTCTATCGAGCCTATCTACACCGAGTTCAAGGGCTGGAAGTGCGACATCTGCAAGGTTCGTCGTTACGAGGACTTCCCCGAGGAGTTCAAGCAGTACGTTGAGTTTATCGAGCGCGAGACTGGTGTCCCCGTAAAGATTATCTCGGTGGGCCCCGATCGCGAGGAGACGATTGTACGATAAATACTATTTTTTTTAAGGTTGAATGCTCGAATGGCATTTCCGCTCGCATTCATACCCATTGCCGAAGGCTTAGTCGCGTAAGCTCTTGGCAAGGGGTATGAATGTCGGATGGATATACTATTTCGCGCATTTTTCCGTATTAGGGGTATCTGCTGTCGCGGCGGATAACCATAATTAACCAATAATTAGACAAATGAACAAAGCATTAAAAATTGTTGTATTGGCAAAGCAAGTGCCCGATACCCGCAACGTGGGTAAGGACGCTATGACAGCCGAAGGCACAGTCAATCGCGCTGCGCTGCCTGCAATTTTCAATCCTGAAGATTTGAATGCCCTGGAGTTGGCGTTGCGCCTTAAGGAGGAGTGCGCAGGCTCTACGGTACATATTCTCACTATGGGCCCACATCGTGCGGCCGACATCATCCGCGATGCAATGTTCCGTGGCGCTGATGGCGGTTATCTCTTGACCGACCGTAAGTTTGCCGGAGCAGATACATTGGCAACCTCTTATGCACTCTCGTGCGCACTGCGCAAGATTGGTGCTGATTTGATCATTGCTGGCCGTCAGGCTATCGATGGCGATACGGCTCAGGTAGGCCCTCAGGTGGCCGAGAAACTGGGGCTTCCTCAGGTTACCTACGCTGAGGAGGTGCTGCAGGTAAAGGAGTCGTCACTCGTTCTGCGCCGCCGTTTGGAGCGTGGTGTTGAGATTGTGGAGTCTCCTATGCCTGCTGTTATTACGGTAAATTCGTCTGCCCCTGAGGTGCGTCCCCACAATGCACGCCTTGTGATGAAGTACAAGCACGCTATGATTCCTACCGAGATGGCCGCTGCGGCAGATTCACTCTCTGCGCAGATGGTCTCGGAACGTGATTATTTGCAGATTGTAGAGCTTACGGCATCGGACATCGTATGCGATGAGCAGCAGCTGGGACTCTCGGGCTCGCCCACGAAGGTTAAGAAGATCGAGAACGTGGTCTTCCAGGCCAAGGAGGCCAAGCAGCTCACCTCGTCGGACGAGGATATTAATTCACTTATGGTTGAACTCATCGCGAGCCACACGCTCGGTTAATCCGCACTAATGTATGAATAACGTATTTGTATATATCGAATTGGAGGACGGCATTGTTGCCGACGTTAGTTTGGAGCTCCTGACCAAGGGCCGTGAGTTGGCCAACACATTGGGAGTAAAGTTGGAGGCTGTGGTTATCGGCCATAATGTAGCGGGTATCGAGACCGAGCTTGCCAAGTATGGCGCTGATACCGTATGGGTTGCCGACGATGAGATCTTCTCACCCTTCCGCACCTTGCCTCACACCTCAGTGATGTGTGGTTTGATCAAGGCCGAGCAGCCGCAGATCGTGCTCTTCGGAGCTACGCCCGTCGGCCGCGACTTCGCACCGCGTGTGTCGTCGGCTCTGCATAGTGGTCTGACAGCAGACTGTACGCAGCTCGAGATCGGCCCTCACAAGGATGCCAAGACGGGTAAGGAGTATGAGAATCTGTTGTATCAGATCCGCCCCGCATTTGGTGGAAATATCATTGCTACAATCGTCAATCCCGACTGCCGTCCGCAGATGGCAACTGTTCGTGAGGGCGTGATGCGTAAGGAGATGGTAGCCGAGGCCGCAGCTGGTGAGGTGAAGACTATCGCGTGGAAGGAGTATGTATCGGATTCGGATTTGGCCGTGAAGATTCTGGATCGTGAGCTCGAGCAGCGCAAGATCAATATCAAGGGCGCGAGCGTCATCGTAGCAGGTGGTTACGGTATGGGTTCGAAGGAGGGCTTCCAGCTCTGTCACGATTTGGCGGAGGTACTGGGTGCCGAGGTTGGAGCTTCACGTGCTGCTGTCGATGCAGGTTTCTGCGAGCACGAGCGCCAGATTGGTCAGACAGGTGTCACGGTACGCCCCAAGCTCTATATCGCTTGCGGTATCTCTGGCCAGATCCAGCATACGGCAGGTATGGACTCTTCGTCGATGATCATCTCGATTAACAACGACCCCGCAGCGCCGATCGTGAAGATTGCCGATTATGTCATTACGGGCAAGGTCGAGGAGGTGATTCCCAAGATGATTAAGTATTACAAGCAAAATTCTAAGTAACGATGGCTAATTTCTTTTTAGATAATAAAGATTTGCAGTACCACCTTGAGCATCCGCTGATGCGAAAGATTGTGGAGCTTAAGGAGCGCAACTACTCGGAGAAGGATCTCTATGACTACGCTCCCCAGAACTACGAGGATGCAATGGACTCGTACCGTCGCGTTATGCAGATCGTCGGCGAGGTGTGTGGCGATGTAATTGCCCCCAATGCCGAGGGTGTCGATCACGAGGGCCCACGCGTGGAGAACGATCGCGTGATCTATGCTGCGGGGCCGATCGAGAATATGAAGGCTGTTAATGCTGCCGGCTTGAGCGGCCTGACGCTTCCCCGCCGTTTCAAGGGCCTGAACTTCCCTCTGTTGTGCTTCGTTATGGCCAACGAGATGGTAGCACGTGCCGATGCCAGCTTCGAGAATATCTGGGGCTTGCAGGATTGTGCCGAGACTCTGAACGAGTTCGCCTCGGAGGAGCAGAAGATGAAGTACCTGACGTGGGTTAGCGAGGGTGCTACCTGTGCGATGGATCTCACCGAGCCTGATGCAGGCTCTGACCTGGGTGCTGTGATGCTGAAGGCAACGTGGTCGGAGGAGCGACAGACGTGGCTGCTGAATGGTGTTAAGCGCTTCATTACCAACGGCGATGGCGACGTGTCGCTTGTTTTGGCTCGAACCGAGGAGGGCACCACCGACGCACGCGGATTGTCGATGCTCGTCTATGATAAGCGCAACGGCGGAATGAAGGTTCGCCGCATCGAGAATAAGCTCGGTATCAAGGGCTCGCCTACCTGCGAGCTGGTCTTCACTGACGCTCCCGCCGAGTTGGTTGGCGATCGTCGTATGGGCCTTATCAAGTACGTTATGTCGCTGATGAACGCAGCACGTCTGGGTATTGGTGCGCAGTCAGTAGGCTTGTGCGAGGCGGCTTATCGTGAGGCGTTGAAGTATGCCCACGAGCGTCGTCAGTTCGGCAAGGATATCATCAAGTT